>NZ_BDGT01000003.1 GCF_001748285.1 Thermogemmatispora onikobensis
CGATCTCGTCTATCATGAGACGGAGGGGAAGACGCGCCTCTTCCGTACCCTTGCCCACCCTGAGCCAATCTTTAGCTGCGACTGTACCCAGAGCAGCGCTGTCTGGACAACCGATGACAGCCACCTTTTGATCAATGCTGGCAGCGAGCTTTTCCTGGTAGATATGACCGGCAACAGTGAACCCGTCTATTCATCAGCACTACTACAGGATAGCACGCTTGCCTTCTATTACAACGATTTCCTGTTTTTTATCCACCAGGAAACCGCCAAAGAGGTGCTCTATCGCCTTGATTTGGCCAACGGGGAACTACGTTTGATTGCCTCTCGACCTCTGACCACGGATCAAGGTACTTCTACCCCTACAGTCAGCCAACGCGCTTCCTGGTTGCTTAGCCCCACTGGCTCAGCGATTTACTACAGCGTAGGCAGTGGCCCGGGGGCAACCATCTATATGGTCAACAGCGATGGAAGCAACCTGCACTCGCTCAATCGACATGGCATCCCGCTTGGCTTTGCCGAGGATAACCACTTGCTTTTCTTGCAGGAAGTTCAAGGGGCCTTTGCAGTGCGCAAGCTGGGCAACACTCCCCAGCAGGATCAGCTCGTGGTGGTCAACGCTGCCCCGGGGGCCAGAAGTATCCTGACCAACGGACTGGCCCTTGCTCCTTATGGCTGGGCTTTGCTGACGGAGGCCCTGTATCCAGATCACTCGCTGCGCCTCTGGGCCACAAACTTGACGACGCACGCCCAGAAGCTATTGCTCTCGCTGTCAGCCACCCAGGTCACTCAGCAGGGCACGCCACAACTGGTCGGCTGGGACCAGCTCCCTGTCAGCGATGAGACTACCCCCACTCCCTCTGCGGCCCAGATCCCGGGGAATACTCCTACCGACGATTGGAACGGCCTGGTGCTGGTCTCGGATGCCCAAAATGGGCAGGTGGTCGTCAGCAACTATAACTATGCCAGTGGGCAGCTGCAGCAGCTGCTCTCTGCTCTCCCTGCCCAGACGGAGATCGATGGGATCTCCCCCGACGGCAGCGCCCTGGCTTACCATGTCCCGAGCACCACTCAGACGGACTACTATGTCCTGGATCTGCGCGTGACGCCGCCTCTCATACGCGTCCACTATCATGTTCCTGGCAGTGGGGGAAACGCCATCTGGCTCAATGCTCAGACGCTACTGCTCAATACACCCTCCGCCCTGCTGCGGCTCAATATGCAGCGGTCGCAGCCCCAGGAGGTCATGGCCTCGCTGCCAGACGCGCGCCTGGCCTTCTACAGTGCACCGTACCTGTACTTCGTGCAGCGCCTCAATAACAGCCAGGAAGCGCTTTTCCGCCTGCCCCTGGGGGGAACATTTGAGGAGCGGCAGGCCATCACGCCACCGGTTCAGAGGGCCAGCACCGATTTCTGGCTGAGTCCCGACGGGCACGTCATTTACTATGCCGACTACCAGTCCACGGCCTCGGGCATCTACGCCGTTGACAGCGATGGATGGAACCGCCATCGTCTGCGTCCCTGGGGGGTCCCCATCGGCTACGCGGCAGATAATTCGCTGATGGTCATGCGCTATCGCCAGGGCACCTTTGAGGTGGTGAAGCTGGGTCTGACCCCAGCCCAGGACCAGGTGCTGCTGCAGGATGCTGCTCCTGGCGCGCGCACTCTCTGCGCAGATCGCAATGCTCCAGCAACGTCGGTCGATGCTACGCTGATCTGTCCCAACAATGTAGCGCTGGCTCCCTACGGCCATCACCTGGTCGTGCAGGCATACTATCCAGATGGGCATTCCACTCTGCTAGCCTATAATCTGGACAGTAACCAGCTGCTCTCTGCTCAGAATACCGCGACAAGCCGGCTGATCGGCTACAATCGCTATCCACCCGTCTGAGCCGACGAGGGAGCAAGCATCTCCTTCCGTCTACCTCTTGGGGAGGGCTGATTTCTGATCCGATCAACGGGGATCGGATCGCTCAGCTCTCCCCACCGACTGACGCCGGCTGGCTCTCCTCTCTGACACGCCAGGCGTTTTTCTTGTGTCCGCTTCTGCTTTTAGATTCGGTATTCCTCAGCGCTCATGTTGCGCCAGATGCGAACCCGTTGGATACCAGCCTCGCGCAGCAGCTGCTCACTGGCCTCGTGACTGTTGGCCAAACTCGACGGGTAATGAGCGTCCGAGCCAACGCTTACCGGCGTCCCTTGTAAGGCACAGGCCCGCACAAGACGGCGCACTAGCTGGGGATAGGTGGCAACGTCGAAGCCATTGACCTCCAGGGCCACATCACAACTCCTGGCTTCGGCAGCGAGCTGCTCCAGCTCCTCATCGATAGTGGCGGGCAGGTGCCGATTCTCAACGAACAACCTCACCGGATGGCTGACAACACTAAAGAAGCCCGAGCGCACAGCCTGACGCAGCAGCTCCATATAGCGCTGCCAGGCTCGCTCTGCCTGGGGTGGTTCCCCCCAGCCCTCTTCGTTCTCTAGCTGCTTCCCATCAATCTCATGAACGGAGCCAATGAGAAAATCCCAGGGATAGCCCTGCAGTAACTCACGGACTGCCTCAATTTTGCCAGGAATAAAATCAATCTCCAATCCCAGACGGACGTCAAATTGCAGGGCTTGTCTGGCCTCCTGCACGCTCTCAATATAGTCAACAAGGGCCATCTCCGGCCCTTCCAGTGGCATATGTGCAAGGAGCGGACGCACCTCGCGCATCTGAAACACGTGCTCAGAGAGACCCAGGACACGTAATCCTCGCTCTCTGGCCTCTCTCACCATCGCCTGGGCCGAACTACGGGAAACATGACTATGAAAGTCCGTATCGATCGTCATTGTCTCTCCTTCGCTTAAAGCAGCCGCGTCGCCGGGAGGAGGCGCCCCTCCCGGAAACGCTGGAGACTGAACTGCTCGATAGCGAGCGTGCTGCTTTTGCCAGTGGTCAGATAGTCGATCAGGAGCTGCGCCGCTAGCGGAGCGTGCATGAAGCCATGCCCGGAGAAACCAGAGGCGCAGAGGAAGCCCTCGACCTCGGTGGGACCCAGCACCGGATGCTCGTCTGGCGTCATTTCATAGAGGCCAGCCCAGGCACGCCGGAGACGGAGGCCCGCCAGCGCCGGAAAGCGGCGGGTACTGACGCGCTCAATCTGGGGCCAGACACGTGGATCAAGCGACAGGTCAAAAGCCGTCGCTGCCAGGGCACGGCTGGCCGCTTCTTCTTCGGGAGAAGGCTGATGGGGCAGCCCTAAGAGCAGGCCGCCATCGCGCCAGCGAAAATGGAAGCCGGTTGCCTGGTCCACAACCATCGGCAGCTCAGCTGGCAGTCCGGCAATCGCCTCACAGAGATAGAGCTGACGCCGCAAAGGATAGACGGGAAGATCATGGATTCCAACCAGGCGCGCCGTGAGGGCTGCATAGACGCCGGTGGCATTAATGACCAGAGGCGTGGCCAATGCTCCCTGGGGGGTCTGCACGGCCTGCACACGCCCCTGAGTGGTCCGAATGGCCACGACAGGACTCTGCTCGTAGACCACTACCCCTAGTCGACGGGCGGCGCCCATGAGAGCATGCGTCATGGCTGCCGGGTCCGTGTAGCCGTCGGTTGGGCAGAAGCTGGCGCCACGCAGATCGTCTGTGATCAGGTGGAGGCCAGGCCAGCGCCTCTCTACCTCTTGCGGCGTCAGCAGCTCGCTGGGAACGCCCAGTCGGCGCTGGAGCGCGACGTAGCCCTGCATGGCCTGCCAGCTTGCATCGTCGCTGACCAGGAAGAGGTAGCCATACTGGTAGAAAGGGGGAGGAGATGGAGAGGTGGGAACCACTTCGGCCTGCATCTCGGCTATGAACTGCCGATAGAAGCGCAGGCCCTCGCGCGCGAAGATAATATCCAGCTCATCGGCGAACTGTTGGCGTAGTCCCCCCGTGGCGCGCCCAATCGAGCCAGAGGCTACTGCCTCGCGTTCCAGCACAACTACCTCACCTATCCCACGCCGGGCAAGCTGATAGGCCAGAACTGCGCCCATGATCCCACCACCGATAATGGTGATCGCCGCCGTTCTGGTTGTGCTGCTTACCACAGCACTCACCCCTCGCGCACCAGGGTTACGGTGAAGCCATCGCGATAGCCTTCATCAATATTGAGGGCCAGCGAGAAGAGACGGGGATCGCTCGTAATGCGCTGACAATATTCGACAATGCCCGCTGTGACCTCGTCCACTGGCTCTCGGCTGAAGCGCCCATCGCGCAGGCAGTTATCGGCCACAATAATGGTGCCAGGATGGCTGAGCTGTAAGGCCCAGTCGAGGTAGCGAGGATAGGGCGGCTTGTCAGCGTCGATAAAGACCAGGTCAAACGGTCCTGCGCCTTCGTTGACGAGCGCGGGGAGCAGGTCCAAGGCCCGGCCAAGCCGGATCTCTACCCGTTCGCTGACCCCAGCGTGCTCAAAGACACGCCGCGCGACGCTCGCATGCTGGGGATTCATCTCCAGCGTGATCAGGCGCCCATCCGAAGGCAAAGCGCGCGCTAACCAGAGGCCGCTATAGCCCCCGAGCGTGCCTATCTCCAGGATGGTGCGCGCCCGAGAGATGAGCGCCAGGAACTGCAAAAGCTTGCCTTCGATCGGGGAAATATTGATCTGCGGCAGCCCGGCCTCGGCACTGGCCTGGAGAGCATAGCGCAGCGCCTCATCCTCCGGGGCAAAGACACGATTAATCTGCTCCTCAAGCTCATGCTGGATCTGCACTAAACGACGCAGACTCAGCAACTCTTCCTCAGCCGTTGGCTGTTGTTCACGAACTTCGCTCAAGTTGCTCCGCTCCTTTTATCTGGGCGAGGTCAGCCGCCGTCAGGTGAACCGGCGAGCCAACCACGCCCACGACAATAGCGCCTGGCTCTTCAGAGCAGCATCAGCGCGGCAGGCAGGCGGCGAGCGCCGAGGAAGCTTCCTGGCCGTGTTGACGCCTTCGCTCCTGACCCGCTCTCATTGTATGGTTGCTGGTCAGGCAGTGTCAACCTGCTCTCAGAGCACGAGCGAGCGAGCGATAGTGCGTTCAAGGCATGGCCCTGAGGGCAGCGGCCAGAAGAGGCAATGAGGGCCAGGTAGCCAGGAGGGTCTCGACCCATTGGAGATCGATCGCGGCCTGCGCCCGCCCAAAGAGGGCCTGGGCCTCTCTCAGGTAGGAATAGGCCCTTGCCAGCTCCTCCCTTCCGCTCTGCCTGGCGCTCAGCAGAGCCAGATGGACCCCATAGCTATGAAGGGTGCGAGCATAATCGAGGGTCAGCTCGCTTGCCTCGAAGATACGGGCAGCTTTTTCAAAATGGGCAGCTGCCGCCTCTGGCTCTTCCTGGACTGCCAGGATGCGAGCCAGCAGACGGTGAGCATGACCCAGAGTTAGACGGTTCTCCTGACGATCGGCGCTGGTGACCAGGTCCAGGGCCGCTTGTCCGGCGACTTCTAAGCGATCGAGGAGGAAAGCCACGCTGGCCTGGAGATAGCGCCCCTCTAAAGCTACCTCGGCATCCAGTCCCTCGTAGCGCAGCGCACGCTCTAAGGCCCGCTCGCCTCGCAAGAGCAGGCGGCGATAGGTACTGCGCCCGTGACAACCAGGCCCCCGGCGGTCCAGGCGCGCGCCAGCGGCAGAGAGCTGGCGCTGCGGCAGAGAGGCCAGACAGGCGGCGCTGGCCTGAGCCAGCCGCACCTCGGCCAGCACGATGCGCGCGTGGGCGACTGTGCGCGCGTGTCCGATCGCCCGGCCAGTCAGCAAGGAGCGCTGGACGCAGCGCAGGGCCTCATCGAGCTTGCCCGCGCTTTGCAGCGTTTCAGCCAGGGCAATATTGCACCAGGCCATGTGCTCGCGCTCCTGGGTCCGCTCGGCCAACGCGAGGCTGCGCCGGAAGCAGGCTTCAGCCTCGCGCAGATCACCGCAGCGACGGGCCAATTCGCCCAGGTTGCCCGTGACAAAGGCCATATTGGGGAGATCGCCCGTGCGCTCCGTCAACTCCAGTGCCCGTCGCATGTAAGCCCGCGCTGCCTGATGATCGGCTACCAGCGCATGGGCCGCGCCCAGATTACCACAGATTTGGGCCATCGCCATCAGACACTCATGCTGCTCGTAGATGGTCAAGGCCGTGTGCAGGTGCTTCAGCGCTTCGCTCGGATGGCCCAGTCGGGCGGCGATCACTCCGAGGGTCTCATGGGCATGACCCAGCTCCAGCGGGTCGCCGGCGATGGCGCGTTCGCTCAGGGTCGGCAGTTCCTGACTTGCAGCAACTGGCGCCGATCTCTGCTCCATTGCTCTCTCTAGCATGTCCAGCATCTGCTCAACCTGGCGGCGCGCTTCATCATAGTTGCCCTCCAGGGCCGAAAGGTTCCCTTCTTGCAAGAGCAGGCAGGCACTGGCCGGACTCTGCAAAGCGTCGGCCTCGCGCAGGGTGCGTTTCCCTTCTTCGAGGCAGTGGCGAGCCTGGGCGAAATCGCCGGTCCTGAGCCAGGCCAGGCTCATCTCTCGCCAGATGATGGCCTGAATCTGGGCTTCGCGCTGACGTCGCTGGCGTAGCTGCTCTCCATCTGGCCGCTCTGGTTGATGGTCCTCCCAGGTCTGTAACGAACGCTGGCGCAGAGCCAGAACGCGCGCATAGAGGCGGCGCGCCTCGCTGTAGTTTCCCTGCATCATGCAGCATTCGCAGACATGCTCTAAGAGGCGCGCGAAGTGAAGCAGTTCCTCCTCACCGGCACTGGGCAGAAGTTGATCGAGTGGGGGAACTGGATCAGCGTCGGCCTCGGGCGGCAGGTAGTCGACACTGATGAGGGCCTGGCGCTCCAAAGGAGGGGGAGGTGGCGCCCCGGCCAGGGCCAGCAGAGCCAGACGGTAATAGTATTGGGCTTCACCATAGGCAGCCAGCCGATAGGCCCGGTTGGCCGCGCGTTCAGCATAGCGGGCAATGCGGCTGCCATCGCTGGCCCCGCGGATTAGGTGATAGGTGACCGCCGCCGCCACTTCCTCCTCGCGCTGGGGATTCAGGGTCAGCAGGGCCTCCGCCGCCCGACGATGGAGCTGGATGCGGCGCATCACCGAGAGGCTCTGATAGAGGTGGCTTTCAATGAGCGGATGCCAGAAGTGATAGCTCACTTGCCTGCCGCTCTCTTCTTCAATCAGGAGGCCAGCACGCAGAGCCTCCTCCAGGAGATCCAGCACGTGCTCCTCTTGCGGATGAGGAAGCTGGCCGCTGTCCATGAAGAGCAAATGGCTGAATTCGAAAGGTGCGCCAAAGACCGCCGCTTTGCTTAGCAGCGTCTGGCAGGCCGCGCTGAGCTTGCTGAGCCGCCGATCCAGTACGGCGGCAATGGTCGCAGGGAGCGCAAGTCGGCTCTCTCCAGCGCCTGCCGCACTCTGCCCGGCTGCTGCCGCACCTCCTTCGCTGGCTTCGCGCTCCAGGTAACGCGCCAGTTCTTCGGCGAAGAAGGGGTTCCCATCGGCCTGGGTCTGGATACTGTGCACGAGACGGGTCGGCAAATGAGCAACAAGCTGCGCAATCTGCGCCGCTGTCAGTGGTTGGATCGGTAGGGTCAGGAGGACCTGCTCACGCTGGAGGTCGTTGATGAGGGTGCGCAGGGTATGGGTCGGCAACAGCTCCATGTCGCGGCAGGTCCCGAGAAGCAGAATCGGCTGCTCGCGCAGGTGGCGCGCGAGGTAGGTCAGCAGCTCCAGGCTGCTCTCATCGGCCCAATGAAGGTCATCGAGCACTAACAGGAGAGGTGTACGCCGACTGAGAGCCGAGAGCAGGCTATGCGTGGCCTCCCAAAGGTGCAGGCGCTCTTGTTCTACCGGCAGGGTCAGCGGCGCAACTCCAGGCTGCAGTAATTCGTGTAGTTCGGGCAGCAAGGTGCAGAGGCGTTGCAGGTGAGAGGTTGAGAGGCCGAGATCCATCAGGACCTGGGAGGTTGAGAGGGTCTGAGCGGCCAGCCGGCCCTGCAAGAGGGTACGCAGCAGCTCGACCCAGGGACAATAAGGAATGGCTCCTTCCTGCTCATAGGAGCGGCTCCAGACCACCTGCCAGCCCTGGCGCACCGCTTCGTCGCTCAACTCCTCGGCGAGGCGCGTTTTGCCTATGCCGGCCTCGCCAGTCAAGAGCAAGAAATGAGGAGACGAGAGCGAGGGCTCCGCTGTTGAGATCTGCTGACCAGTTGCTGGCGCTGCTTCAGCTCTCTCCTGGCTGCGTGAGCTGCCAGCGGACTTGACGGGGTCCAGACTGGAGAGGAGTTGGCGCATGACCGCTAATTCACGCTCGCGTCCGATCAGCGGCGTCCGTTTATGGCGTCCCGAAGGGAAGTGCGGATTGGTAACGGCACGCGTCGGCACAGTCGGACTGGAAAGACGAGCGGAAACGGGAGTCTGCGGAGTGTCGGAGCTGGCGCTGGCTCGAAGCGCCCCAGTAGCAGTAGCAGGTGAGTGGGGCAAAGCCGTAGCGGTTTCGGACCCTGTGAGAGTTGGCGAGGCAGTGCCCACAGCTACCAGTCCCAGCTCTCCGTTGCGGAGGGCTTCATAAAGACGGCGTGTCTCGGGCAGCGGCTCGCTGCCATACTCGCGTTCCAGCACCTCGGTCAGGCGCTGATAAGCCTGCAGGGCCTCGACACGACGATCCAGGCCCATCAGGACCATCATCAGCTGGCGCACCGCTGTCTCATGGGTGGGATCGCTCATCAGCAGCCGGTCGAGCGGCTCAATGGCGCTGGCCAGGGCCCCACGCCGGACTCGTAGCTCGGCGAGCTGCAGCAGTACCCCCATCCAGCGACGACGCAGCGCTTCGCGGCGCGGCTGGGCCCACTCCGAATAGAGTTCCTCAACCAGAAAGTCGCCGCGGTAGAGAGCCGCCGCCTCCTCCAGGAGGCGCTCGATCTGCCAGGGATCAGTAGAGTGCTCGGCTTGCCTGATCTTCTGCTCAAATTCGTCAGCATCAACCCAGATGACGCCTGCATCGGCTAGCTCCAGGACTTCATGCTGAAGGCGTAAGAGCGTCGAGGAGGCGGGACGCCGAATCTCTGGCTCGAGCAACAGGCGCAACTCGTGGACGGCACCGTTGAGACGATTGGCTGCTGTCTCGCTGTCGAGATCCGGGTCAGGCCAGAGCGCTTCCATGACCTGCTCCCGCCCCATGCGACGCAGGGGATGCGACAACAGGCAGCCCAAGAGGGCACGGGCCCGCCGCCGCTGCCAGCGCCGTCCATCGTCCTCAACCCAGCCGCTGCCGCTGCGCCGCTCTACTCGGAACTGCCCCAGCACATAAATGCGCAAGAGCGGTCTGGCTTCGCCACGCCCACTACGACGCTCACGCTCCCCTGCGACCAGCGCACGACCCCCCGCGGCAGCCGACGCCCGCCGCGCAGAGACAGAGACCGCCGATAGCCGCTGACCTGCCTGCTCCACCTCCGCTGGCAGCTGCGCCCCAATATACTTGCTCACGGTGCGCCCGTTCTCACTCCAGTAGGCATACCAGTAGGGGCCATGCCCAGCCCCCTCGCGGCATTTCCGGCAGCGCTGCTTGCCGCAGCGCGTATACTGCTGGCGATAGGTCACCTTGCTCTCCATTGAGTCCTTTCCCTCTGGCCCAGGCCGTTGGTCGAGGTCAATTGCATCGACGCGCTATCCTTGCCACACTACGAGCAGTGCTAGCAGCGTAGGCATAGTAACCAACAGGAAGAAGGAACATATTCGTAGCCTTTTTTGCTGACGCATCGGACTTCACAATGAGAGCTATCCCGTCATCAAGAAATATATACGAGTTCATTATAAGACGCCGACCGCCCTCATCAGTATTGGTTCCTTAACCAATAGCCCGATTGGACAGCCATCCTCGTGGGGAGGAAAGACTGCTCTCTCCGGGCCGCCGTTAGCGCCGTTGACAGGGCCACGGCGGCAGGCTAAGATAGAGAGGACATGCGGTGACTCACACCCTTGCTCACGTGCTCACACGCCTGCGCCACTACACCATCAACAGTCTCATAACAGTCTCATGATCAGACCTGGAAGCACCAGGTATGCCAACACTTGAAGGCTCTATTGAGAGCATCGTTTTTCATAACGAGGAAACACACTACACCGTTGCACGTTTTCGCCCCAGCATCAGCACTGGCCGAGGCTCGTCTCGCTCGTCTCGCGACGGCTTGCTGACGATCGTTGGGACCTTGCCGGGGGTACGCGCCGGCGAAGTGTTGACTGTGGAAGGTGTTTGGGAATATGATCCCCGCTACGGCCACCAGCTCCATGTGACGAGCTTTAGCCAGCGCCTGCCCACGAGTACTGAGGGCATCATTCGCTACCTCAGCTCCGGTTTGATTAAGGGCATCGGCCCCAAAAAAGCCCGCACGCTTGTCGAACACTTCGGCGAGCAGACGCTGGCCATTATTGAGCAGCAGCCCGAGCGCCTGGCCGAGGTACGCGGTCTTGGTGAGAAGGATCGCGCGCGCATTCTCGCCGCCTGGACTCAGCAGCAGGAGATGAAGGAGGTGCAGCTTTTTCTGCAGACTCATGAGATCTCACTGCACCTGGCCAATCGCATCTACCGGCAGTATGGGGGCGAGAGCGTCAAGGTGGTACGCGAGAATCCCTATCGACTGGTCCAGGATATCTATGGAATCGGTTTCCGTACGGCGGATGAGATTGCCAGCCGGCTGGGACTGCCACGCGACAGTCTGCCACGCCTGGTGACGGGCCTGACCTACGTGCTGGCGCAGGCAGCTAATGAGACCGGCCATTGCTATTTGCCGGAGAATGAGCTGCTGCTCCAGGCAGAGCGTATCTTGCAGGTCCCTCGGGCAGCACTTGAGCAGGCTCTGGAAGAGGGGCAGCGCGCAGGCGAGCTGTTTATTGAGCCGGCTCTACCTGATATAGAGAGTAGCACGCAGGAGGCCGCCGAGTACTCTCTCTTCCAGGACCTCGCTTCAGCTTCCACTCCTCTTGTTGCGTCAGAGAGCGCTTTACCCCCGGACCCACCAGCAGCCTCCACCGGTACGGCCCAGCGCCGTATCTACTATGGCCCGTTCTGGCACGCCGAACGCGGTTCCGCTCGCCTGCTCAAGCGACTGCTGCACACGCCCAGCCGCCTGCCGACAGTCTCTCCCGCTCTTTGGGAGCAGGTCTTTCATCATCTGGAGGTCAGGCGCCAGCTTCAGCTCACGGAGCGGCAGCGCGAGGCTGTGCAGACGGCTTTTACGCGCAAGGTGAGTATTCTGACGGGCGGCCCCGGGACAGGCAAGACGACGTCGCTGCGCGCGCTGTTGCTGCTCCTGCGCCGGCAGCGGGTGGAGGTGGCGCTGACGGCTCCTACCGGACGCGCCGCTAAGCGCCTCAGCGAGGCCACGGGACTGCCCGCCCAAACGCTCCATCGCTTGCTTGAGTATACCCCTCACGACGGGACGTATCAGCGTCACGAAGAACGCCCTCTGAGCTACCAGTTCGTCATTGTTGATGAGTGCTCGATGGTCGATATCCTTCTCTTCTACCATCTGCTCAAGGCTCTGCCGCCAGAGGCCCACCTGCTGCTCGTCGGCGACGCCGACCAGCTACCGTCGGTCGGACCGGGCAACGTGCTGCGCGATCTCTTGCGCAGCGAGGTCATTCCGACTACCCATCTGACCGAGCTGTTTCGCCAGGCCCGTCAGAGCCGCATCGTGGTGAGTGCCCACCGCGTGAATGCCGGCCTCTTACCGGTGGTCAAGAATGAGGAGGGCAGCGATTTCCTCTTTCTGCGCGAGAGCGAGCCGCAGCGGGCTCGCTCCCTGATCCTTGACCTGGTAGGGCGCCGTCTGCCAGGCCGTTATCATCTTCACCCACAGGCCGACATTCAGGTGCTTTCGCCGATGTACCGCGGGCCATTGGGCGTGATCAGTCTCAATGAGTCACTGCAACAGCGCCTGAATCCGCGCAGCGAAGGCGAGCTGCTGCTGGGCCGGCATCATCTGCGCATCGGCGATAAGGTGATGCAGGTGCGCAACGATTACGATAAAGGGGTCTTCAATGGTGATCTCGGCTGGATACGCCGCATCGATCACCAGGCGGCGACTGTGACAGTCGAATTTCAGGAGGAGGCCGGCCCCCTGCTGGTCGAGTACGAGTTTGCGGAGTTGGATGCCCTGACGCTGGCCTACGCGGTCACGATCCATAAGAGCCAGGGAAGCGAGTACCCGGCGGTGATTATTCCTCTCTTTTTGCAACATGCTCCGCTGTTGCAGAGGAATCTTCTCTATACGGCCATTACGCGCGCTCGACGGCTCTGTGTGTTGGTGGGGCAGCCCCAGGCCCTGGAGCTGGCCATCCGCAACGATCGTGTGGCTCAGCGCAATACTGCTCTGGCCGAGCGCCTGAAGGCTTTGCTAGCGTAGCGTCCCGTTTTCTCTCTAGTTATCCAAATAAGCGCTTGTACTTCAACAGCCCGAGCCTGGCTTGCCTTGGGTCTCGCCCTGCGGTAGAATAGAAAGCGAATTGACATAGTCAACTACCGCCTGGGGTGCGTGGGTCGCCCGTTCCGTGTGTGGGCGCCGGCGCGCACCAGGCTGGCAGCTCTCTTGTCACTGTGATTGTCAAGGCTTCCGTAATAATGGAGGAGGGAGGACGATCCTATGCCAGAGACAGAGGCCACAACGGCGGGCCAGGGCCAGAGCACGCCCGCTGGTTACGCTCATCCCGAGGTCCTGGTGGAAACGGACTGGGTGGCGGAGCATCTTAACGATCCCAATGTGCGTATCATCGAGGCCGATGAGGACGTGTTGCTCTACGAAACTGGTCATATTCCTGGCGCTGTCAAGCTGGACTGGCACGTCGATGTCCAGGACCCCGTGACGCGCGACTTTGTCGATCGCGAGGGTTTTGAGCGTCTGATGCGTCGTTGGGGCATTCGTAACGATACGACGGTAGTGCTCTATGGCGATCGCAACAACTGGTATGCCTGCTATAGCTTCTGGCTGTTCACGATGTATGGCCATAAGCATTTGAAGATTATGAACGGTGGGCGTCAGAAGTGGGAGGCCGAGGGGCGACCGCTGACGAAGGAGGTGCCCCATTACGAGCCGAGCGATTACCAGGCGCCGGAGCCGGACGAGTCGATTCGTGCTTTCCGCGAGGACGTGCTGGCTACTTTGCACAAACCCGGTTACGGTCTGGTTGACGTGCGTTCGCCGCAGGAGTATACCGGCGAGTTAATCCATATGGTAAACTATCCTCAGGAAGGGGCCCAGCGCGGTGGGCATATCCCCGGGGCGAAAAATATCCCCTGGTCGACGGCTGCCAACCCCGATGGGACCTTTAAGTCGGTGGAAGAGCTGCGGAAGCTCTACGGAGAGCAGGGGATTACGCCCGATAAGGATGTGATCACCTACTGCCGCATTGGGGAGCGCTCCGCCCATACCTGGTTTGTGTTGACCCAGCTGCTCGGCTATCCGCGCGTGCGTAACTATGATGGCTCCTGGACGGAGTGGGGCAATATGGTGCGCGCGCCGATCGAGAAGCCCTGACGGGAACTGGCCGCCTTGGCCTCAGCGGCGGCAGCTGATCTACTTTCCACCTGGACAGAGACAGTAGCCAGGATGGAACGGGACGGGGCCATCCGCCGGGCAGTGAGAGACGGGACGCCAGCCGCGGCTGCCCATCTTTGCAAGCGCGTTGGTTTGTCAGGCCGTGGTTGTTTGCCTCTGCTGCAGCGGTGGAGGCCCTGTTGCTTTTGTTGGAAAGTTTCGTGATGCCCTATGGATAGACAAGAAGCCATTGAGTTTCTCCTCGATCATTATGAGAACCCGCGCAACTATGGCCCTCTTGAGGAGGCCGATGTCAGCCTGAAGGGTGGCAATCCGGGCTGCGCCGATGTAATCACTATGTATGGGCGCTTCGACGAGCAGGGCCGCCTGGCACAAGTGCAGTGGGAGGGTGAGGGGTGTACCATTAGCCGCGCTGCTGCTTCCTACGTGACCGAGTTGACGCGCGGGATGACGGCGGAAGAGATCGAGAACCTGAGCTTCGAGGATCTGATCGAGGACCTGGGGCGCGAGGTGGTGATGACGCGCCCAACCTGCGCGACGCTGGCCCTGGGTACGCTGAAGCGCGGCGTGCATGAGTATCGCATGCGCAAGCTCTCGCAGCAAGACGATGCACCGCAACAAGCCCAAGAACAGTAACAGCCCTCGCAAGTGGCGGTCCGGTCGGCACATCTCCTGACCTGACTCACAGCTCTCCCGCGCGTCTCTAGCGATCAGGGAGTCTGACCGCGGCGAGGCCAGTTGCAGCAGGCCGGCAAGGCTGAGGACTATAGTCCTAGCTCGCGGCGCCAGTCGGCCAGGAGCGCCAGCGCGCGTTGAAGTTGCTCCCGATGCCGGGGTGTATTGAGCCAGCGGCTGACTCCCGAGGGATGAGGTAAGGGAAGCCAGCGTCGGGCATCCTCTACGCGCCCTGTCCCGATGATCTCTTCCAGTTTGACTTTGCCCCAGAAGGCTTCTATGGCCATGACGCCTACGAGCAGGATCACGCGGGGGCAGAGGAGGGACAGCTCGGCTTCGAGAAAAGGGCGGCACAGGGCCAGCTCCTGGGGCGAGGGACGGCGATCACCTTGCCCACGGGGAGCCGGTCCTGGGTAGCAGCGCGTGAGCGAGCTAAGATAGGCATGCTGATGCAGGTAGCCCGGGGGAAAGCCTGCCTGCTCTAGCCAGGATTGCAGGATGCGCCCGCCCGGGCCGCCAAAAGGAATGCCGCGCTGCTGCGAACGCAGTCCGGGCGCCTGCCCTATGACCATGAGGCCCCCGATGAGACCCTCGTGCAGCACTGGGCTGACCACGGGCAGGGCCTGTGCCAGATAGCCCTGATCCTGGCAGCGTCGGCAGATGCGCAAAGCCGCCTGCAGTCGCTGCAGCGCTTCAAGCCGCTGGAGGCGCTCCTGTTGCGGTTCTGCTGGCGGCCCCGCTTCCTCATGCTGAAGCGGATGGGATTCAGATAACATCGCTTGGCGCTGACAAGGGTGAGAGGCTCGGTTGAGCATAATCGTCCGCCAGATGGCGATAGCGGCCTCGATAATAGGCCAATGGCTGCTTGCCTCCAGACCGAGCAGGCTGCCCGCTGCCATCCTGAAGTGTTTCCCCGGAGACAGCCGGGCGTTCGTCGGCGGCAGCGGTCGCGTCGTCTGACGCAGGGTGGTCATCGGCCCCGAGGGCCACGACCTCGCCCAGCAGAATCGCGTGGTCGCCACCTGGATAGTCGGCGACCAGCCGCGCCTCAACAAAACCCAGGGTCCCTTCGAGCAGCGGCGCCCCGGTTATGCCCAGGTGATAAGGAGCATGGCAGAAATAGCGATAGCGCTCCTCTGAGGGGAGGGCAAAGCAACGGGCCAGCTCTTCCTGTCCCTCGCTCAAAATATTGATTGCAAAGATGCGGCTCTCGCGAATGGCCTGCAGCGTTCGGCTCTTAAGGTCGATGCAGACAAGGACCAGCGGCGGGTCCAGGGAGACAGAACAGAAGGCGTTGACTGTCAGCCCCACCAGGCCGGCGCTGCCCCTGGTCGTGACGACCGTTACTCCTGTGGCAAACTGCCCCAGGACGTGGCGAAAGAACTCTCTGTCGATAGACATTAACGGCTCGATCCCTCTTCTTCCTTCACCATCAGAAGCGAGCGAGGGAATAATGAGATCATCTGTGGCACACCGACACGGCCTTCGTCAGCGCCTCGTCGCACGCCCACTAGCAGCATCTTTCCCTCGCCTGCTTATGTGTAGTATCCGGGGCCTGTCGGCGCCTGACACTGGCCTTTCGGACAGAACTCCGTAGCAGAATCGTAGCATATGCGCCGCTTCTCTGCCAGCGACCAGGGACGAGAACAACTTTCCTGAGCGCCCGCCTTCCTTGACAGGTGAAGTTCTAGCGCGTATAGTTACAGCGAAAGCGATACACAGTAGCCTAGCGACAGCCCCCCGACGGAATGAAGATCGAGAGCAGAACGACCGCAGAATCGCCTGCAACAGCGACGACCACCGCTACGACCCTTGCTGACGCTAAGGCCGTGCATGTCAGACGCCGCCTGACTCCTTTCGTCTTTACAGCTCTCTCGCTTCTGTTGCCGCTCACGCTGCTGGCAGCGGTGAGTGCTGGCTCGACGGCCATTCCTTTTGCAACTGTCCTGCAGATCCTGCTCAACGGTAGCCACCTTTTGCATTTCCGAGAGAGCTGGGACCCGGCTCTGACCATCATTATTTGGGATTTACGCCTGCCGGAGGCGCTGGGGGCGGCCCTGGTAGGGGCCGGGCTGGCGGTGGCCGGGGTGCTCTTTCAGGGGATGCTGCGCAATCCCTTGGCTGATCCTTTCCTGATGGGGACCTCCTCGGGGGCCGCCCTGGGGGCGGTCATTGCCTTCATTCTGCCGCTCGATACAACCTACGGTCTCTTCTTCTCTCTGACGCCCTTGCTGGCGTTCAGCGGGGCGTTACTGACAGTGCTGCTGGTCTATGCCATTGCGCGCGTCGGGGGACGCACGCCGGTGGTAACGCTCTTGCTGGCCGGCGTTGTGATGAATGCGCTGCTGGTGGCCGTCCAGACCTTGATTCTGACGCTGAGTCCCCAGGCACAGTTTAATCTGCAGGCTCTCTTTAACTGGCTCTCGGGCGGGATTAGCGTCAATAGTTGGTGGCCGGTGGTGATCGTGGGTAGCCTTATTGTGGCAGGCATCGGTGGGGCATTGGTCTTGGGGCAGGTGCTGGATGCCTTTGCGCTGGGCGAGGAGGGAGCCGCCCACCTGGGCCTGCGGGTTGAGTGGTATAAGTTTTTGTTGATTATGCTCGGTTCGCTGTTGACGGCGGCGGCGGTCTCGATTAGCGGTTTGATCGGCTTTGTGGGTCTGGTCACACCGCATATGCTGCGCTTGCTGATTGGTCCGCGCCACCGCCCTTTGATCACGGCCTCGGCCCTGGGGGGAGCTTCTTTTTTGACGCTGGCCGATTTGCTGGCACGCACGGTGATTGCGCCGGCGGTCTTACCGGTTGGGGTCTTCACAGCCCTGATCGGGGCACCGTTTTTCCTCTATCTGCTGCGTCAGAGTAAGAAGGAGTATCGATGGTCGTGAATCTCAGGCCAGAGAGCAGGAAGGTGTCTGCTGCGGACGGCTTCCCCCTGTTGGAGGTGCGCCATGTGACCTTCGGCTACGGACAGCAGCCGGTTTTTTTTGATGTCTGTCTGCAGCTGGCGGCTGGTGAGATGGTGGGTTTGCTCGGCCCGAATGGCTCGGGCAAGACTACGCTGCTGCGCCTGCTGAGCGGAGTGCTGCGCCCAACGCAGGGGGAGATCTGGCTGCAGGGACGAGGGCTTGACCGCTGGCGACGGCGCGAGCTGGCGCGTGTGGTGGCGGTGGTGCCCCAGGAGTTGCACCTGCCTTTCGATTTTACAGTTGAGCAACTGGTGGCGCTGGGCCGCCTGCCCTTTGTCGGTTTGCTGGGCAGCTATGGGCCGCAGGACCGCGCTCGGATCGAGGAAGCGATGCAGGTGACCGGGGTCGCGGCTCTGGCGGAGCGGCCTTTCAATGAGCTAAGCGGCGGCGAACGGCAGCGCGTGCTGGTGGCAATGGCTCTGGCTCAGCAGCCCCGTTTGTTGCTGCTCGATGAGCCGACCTCCCATCTGGATATCAGATATCAGATCGAGGTGCTGGAGCTGGTGCAGCGGCTGAACCGTGAGCATGGGATGACGGTGCTGGCCGCAATGCACGACTTGAATCTGGCCGCCCGCTATTTTCCGCGTCTGGTGCTCTTCCAGCGCGGCGTTGTGGCGGATGGGACGCCGGCAGCGGTCCTGGAGCCGCGTTTGTTGAGCCGCGTCTACGGGATTGCGGTTCAGGTGGGGATTGTGCGCGGCACGGCCCATTTCAGTGTGGTGCCGCCGGGCAGTCGCGAGGCCCAGGAGGCCGAGGAGGAGATGAGGACCCAGGAGCCTCCCCCGCGGGTGTTCGTGATGGCCGGCGGCGGCTCTGGCGAAAGGGTGATGCGTGCTCTGGCAGATTGGCATATTCCTTTTCTGGCTGGGGTGCTCAATATTGGTGACAGCGATCATACGCTAGCCCTGCGCCTGGCAAGCCGCGTACTGACGGAGCAACCGTATGCCCCTCTCTCTCAGGCAGCGCTGGAGGAGCTGCGCGCCGCCCTGTCAACAGTCGAGACGCTGATTATTTGCCCAATGTACGTCGGACCCGGCAATGTGGCTTTGCTGCGCGAGGCTCTGTCAGTGGCTCGTCAAGGCCGCCAGGTGCTGCTGCTGGCTCCTGAAACAGTTGAGGCGGAACCCTCGGGTGCGATGCCGGCGCCCGGCAGCGAGCCGCAGGAGCTGCCAGCTCCAGCTCTGCTGGAGTGGACCGGAATGGCGGCGCGCGATTATACCGGCGGCGAGGCAACCCGGCTGGTTGAGCAGCTCCTGCAGAGTGGGGCGCATGTGATCAGCCACCCGACAGAGGTCCTGGAGCTGTGCGCTGTTCGAGCCTGAGTGAGCACCTGCTCCGGCGAGCCGAGGCAGGCAACGGGCGCAACACTGAGCCCGGTGAACTTGTGGGCAGACGGACGGAAAGGACCTCGCAGGCCCACGCTTGCAAACGGGGTTTTGTATGTAGTATATTGCTTTGTACAGCATGATAGAGTCTCGGAATGCGAGCCTTGTTCTCGATGAAAAATCGATGCCATCTTCAAAAGGCAGGGTAGACGGCATGGGTGGCACTGAGCAGGCAACTGTGACGCTGCGCTTACCTTCAACGCTGAGCGCCTGCAACGGCGGCAAGAGCCAGATCGTTGTGCGGGCCAGTACGGTAGGCGAACTGTTCGAGGCGCTGGAGGCCCACTATCCGCAGGTCTGGCGCTGCCTGTGCGATGAGCATGGCTGGGTGCGCGCTCAGATCCAGCTCTTCGTGAGCAACAAGCTGATTACTGGTCCGCATGACCTGCAGACCGCCTTGAGGCCCGGCGAGGAGATTATTGTGCTGCCTTCTGCTCGGACCCCCTAGGCTAGTGCTTGCATCGGCCCGCCGGCTTGTGGCCATTTTATCGGTGGGCTTGCAAATGTGGAGCTATTGCGCCATAATATGGGCTATCTTCTGCTATGTGGAGGAGAGGAGGTTTTCAAGGAGACGGGATGTTGGCGCACGTTCGAAGTTGTGCTATTGTGGGTCTGGAAGGCGCCCTGGTCGAGGTGGAGGTTGACCTGGCCAATGGTCTGGCGGGCTTTACGATCGTGGGCCTGGCCGATACGGCTATTCAGGAGGCGCGCGAACGGGTGCGCGCCGCTATTAAGAATAGTGGGGCGACTTTTCCTTATAAGCGGATTACGGTGAATCTGGCCCCCGCCGATCTCCGTAAAGAGGGGCCTGTCTACGATCTCCCCATTGCTATCGGTATTCTGCTGGCCTCGGGCCAGCTGGTCCCCGCTGAGCCAATTGCTGATTGTCTCTTCCTCGGTGAGCTGTCCCTCGATGGAAGTGTGCGCCATACCAATGGGATTTTGCCAATGGTGGCCCTGGCACACGAGCGCGGCCTCCGCGCGGTCTTCGTGCCGGCGGTGGATGCGCGCGAGGCGGCCCTGGTGCGCGATGTGCCGATCTACGCGGTGGAGACCCTCGCCCAGCTGATGGCCCACCTGAGCGGTGAGCAGCGCCTGGCTCCTTTCCCACCAAATTCAGCCCTGCTGCAGGAGGTGAGTCGCCATTGCCCGCCTCACGATCTGGCGGCGGTGCGCGGCCAGGACCATGTGAAGCGGGCGCTGGAGGTGGCGGTGAGCGGCGGCCATAATCTGCTGATGAGCGGCCCCCCTGGCACGGGCAAGACGCTGCTGGCCCGGGCAACGCCGTCGATTATGCCCCCGCTCTCGATTGAGGAGGCCCTGGATGTGACGCGCATCTATAGCGTAGGCGGCCTGCTGCCGCCAGAGGTGCCGCTCATTATGGAGCGCCCTTTCCGCGCGCCACACCATACGATCAGTCACGCCGGCCTGGTGGGCGGCGGACGCCAACCACGCCCGGGCGAGATCAGTCTGGCTCACCGCGGGGTGCTCTTTTTGGATGAGTTGCCTGAGTTCAATCAGTATGTGCTGGAGGCCCTCCGACAGCCGTTGGAGGATAAGGTGGTGACGATTTCGCGCGCCCAGGGGTCGGTGACGTTCCCAGCTAATTTTATGCTGATCGCGGCAATGAATCCCTGCCCATGCGGCTATCTGCACGATGTGGCGCGCGAGTGCACGTGTTCGCCAGCGGCGGTGCGCCGCTATCAGAAGCGCGTCAGCGGTCCGCTCCTGGACCGCATCGATATTCAGGTGGAGGTGCCACGTGTGGCTTATGAGAAGCTGGCCGGCGCTCCAGCTCCAGAGCGTACGGAGCGTATTCGGGCCCGCGTCGAGGCCGCCCGCGAGCGCCAGCGCCAGCGCTTTGCGAGGACGCGCCTGACCTGCAACGCGGAGATGGGGCCGGCTGAGGTGCAGGCTTTCTGCCGCGTGGATGAGGCCGGGCAGCGCTTGCTGAAGGCGGCGGTGCAGCAGTTGGCGCTGTCGGCACGCGCTTTTCATCGCCTGTTGAAGCTGGCGCGCACGATCGCCGACCTGGAGGGGACGGAGTTGATCGGTTCGGCCCATGTGGCGGAGGCGGTGCAGTACCGCCCCCGCATCGCTCCTTGATGGGCGCCCGGCTCTCGCCCCTCACTTGGCCTTTGTCCCGTCCAGTTGCCGCTATGGCCCAGCCCTGTGCTCTGGGCTTTGATCCCCCGGATCGCTACAGGGCCGCTGCCCCTATGTTCGTCGCTCGCCAGCTTTCTGGCTGGCCAGCCAGGAATAGGCAGGTCTGGGCCCGGATTTGGACGGTGCTTTTGTGTTCGCCGGTGCCGGCTCTTCTGCTCTCGCTTTTCCTCGCTGGAGGCACTGGCCCGGGCCGGGGAGCGGTGAGGTGAGCTTTTCTCTTTGCCCGTACGCGGGTTCTCAAGGCGCATGGGTGAGGTGTGCTTACCCATGCTGCTCAGTCTGGCTCTTGATCTGCTTCCGCTCCGTCGTCGTTGCGCGACCTGGGCAGGCGCCCGGGGCCGTAGCGATGGGCCTCAAGATAGGCCTCGATGTCGCTGCGTTTGAACCTCCAGGCCGAGGCAATCCGATACCCCGTTATTTCTCCTCGCTCTACCACCCGTACCATTGTTCTTCTCGTGACCCCTATGAGCTTCCCGGCCTCGGTGGCAGTAAGCCACTCTTCCTTCTGGACTCTCCGATCCGTCATGTGTGGCTAACTCCTCTGACGCTGTCTTGCTCTTAGCGCCGCACTGTGTTGCCCTGTTCATCTGCTAGTGAAGCCAGCCAGCAGACGGCAGCGTCCGGCTCGCGCAGCGTGGGGGCTTGCTTAGGAGGGCTGTTCAGTCGTCCCCTTAGCAGTCGTGCCCGGCTCTTGCTGTGCATCCCCGTTCCTTTTCCCCTCTTGGCGTGTCCCGAGTGGGCGCTCAGGACCATAGCGGTGCGCCTCAAGATAGGCCTCGATATCATGGCGCTTGAAGCGCCACCTGGAGGCTACACGATACCCCGTTAATTCTCCCCTCTCAACCATTCGCACTACCGTTTTCGGGCCAATCCCTATGAGCTTGCTCACCTCGTTAGTGGTCAGCCACTCATCTCCGTGGTTACTACGCTCTGTCATCTACGCCTGGCACCTCACATGCTGTCTTCTTCTTTGAAATTGTATCAGCTTTGCTTAATTACGTCAAATAGTCTCTATTGACTCAAATATTCCATATTGACTCTTAGTTACCATTAGACCATAGAGACTATAGAGACTCGATCTTACGATTAAGCCATGCTATACTCATAGCAAGGCAAGGAGCCGGGCAGGTTATTCCTGACCCTGGTTGCCGGGTCCGCCAGGCTAGAGCGCTCACTTGCCCGAGCTTTCGCGATCAGGATTGCTATTGTTGGAGGTCAAGTCGATCGAAAGGAGTTTTCTGCATGGCAGAAGAACTGCAGTGGGGACAGGCCAGGCTCATCCTGAATCTGGAGGCTTTTGCTCGTGGCTATCACCAGGGGCGAAAATACTACTTTGAGGAGCGAGAACTCTCGGAGCGCGTATGTCAGTGTCTGGCAGCCACCGACCTGCTCTGGCTGATCGCCGCGCCCGACGAGAGCGGCCACTATCAGCTCGTGGATGAGAGCCGTCTGCTCACCGAGCTGTCCGAAGGCATTGCCCCGATGCTGGGCATGATCGTCGGCTATCTGAGCGGACCGTTGCAGCCCGAGAGCGCCGAGGAGCGTCAGCAGCGCCAGGCCGGGCTTCAGGCCCTGCCCCAAGGCGCTGGTTCCCTCTCTGAGAGCCGCCAGGCTGGTGCTTCTGCTTCCTAGCGGACGCCGGGCCGTCAGCTGGGCCTCAGACCGCTTACCGCCAGAACAGCACAAGGAAGGGAAGGCCTGGCTTTTGCCCCTTCCCTTCTTTACGGCAGAGGATCAAACGTGCTACAATCCGGGCGCATGACATTTCTGCCGCCTGGAGGCCCTCAATGGAGATCGCTTCTGCCGCTTCACCTTCATCCTCCCCTGCCAACCGCCCGCCCCTCGTTATCCTCAATCCTGCCGCCAACCAGGGTCGTATGCAGCGTCACCGTGCCCTGGTACGCCAGCGCGCCGCTGCCATAGGAGCCGACTACTGCGAAACCGCGCGCCCTGGTGAGGCTGAAGAGCTGGCGCGCGCGGCTGCCGGTCAGGGACGGCCCATCGTCATCGTCGGCGGCGATGGCTCCGTTCACGAGGCTGTGAACGGTATCCTCAGCAGTGGTCAGCGTGTCCCTTTGGGTATCATCGCCGCCGGCTCTGGCAACGACTTCGCTTGCAACACCCTGGGGCTGCCTCGCCGTCCCGAAGCCGCCATTGAGCACGCTTTTGACGGCAAGCCGCGAGCTGTCGACGCCGGTCAGGCTAACGAGCGCTACTTTGCCAACTCCTTCAGCGTCGGTCTCGACGCCGACATCGCCGCTGGTGCTCGCCAGCTCAAAAAGATTCCTTTTATGACCGGTATGCGCCTCTACTACAGCTCCACTGTCAGGCAGCTTCTCCTTGGCTATCGACAGTGCCCCTGGCTGCGCTTTAGCTTGGAGCCTGCCAATCTCGAGGCCCCGCCCGCCGAGACCTTCCAACGCTACGTATTGCTGGCCGTTACTAACGGCCCCACTTATGGCTCAGGCTTCCGCATCAACCCCGAGGCCGACGCCAGCGATGGCCTGCTTGACCTCTGCACCATTCACTACGCCCCCTTGGGGCGCGCTCTCAGACTCTTCCCTGTCGTCAAACGTGGTCAACACGCTTCCCTGCCCGAAGTTCACTTCTACCGCATCCAGCGCCTCACCATCGAAAGTCGCCTGCCGCTCAACGCCCAGATGGACGGCGAAGTTTTCCACGGCCAGCGTTTCGAGGTCACCGTCCTTCCGCAGGCGCTGCTTGTGAGATACTAGCCTGAGCGACCCGGCGCCCGTAGTGTGGGTCCATCTCGCTTCCGGCTATCAAGACTATAAGAATTTCTCCAGTGCGAGCCACAGCATCACTCACCCGTCGCAGCGCCATCGGCCCCCGCCCACGCGGGCCAATCGATCAGGCTGCGACGGGTGTTTGTCCCTATCGCTGAGAATGTCCCTCATGAGGACTGGCGCGCAGCGGTGCGGCGCGAGCGCTTTTTCGTGGCGACTGTCTCCCCATTGGCCTGGAAAGCCGAGGGACAGAGCGGTACCAGTGGGCACTCCTCGCAGCGCGGATCGCGAGCGCGGCAGAGCGCCCGCCCGTGGAAGATCAAGAGATGCGACAGATCCAGCCAATCCTCACGCGGCACAATGCGCATCAAATCGCGCTCAATCTGCTCAGGGTCCTCGCTCTGCGTCCAGCCCAGGCGGCGCGCCAGCCGCTTGACATGCGTATCGACCACGATGCCCTCGACGATGCCAAAGGCATTCCCCAGCACCACATTGGCGGTCTTGCGCGCCACGCCTGGCAGCGTCAGTAGCGCCTCCATGCTGCGCGGCACCTCGCCCCCGTAGTCAGTGATCAGCCGCTGGCAGGTCAGTCGCAGATTGCGCGCCTTATTGCGATAGAAGCCCGTCGGCTTGATATCTTGCTCCAGTTCCTCGGGATTGGCATTCGCGAAATCCTCAACCGTGCGATATTTGCGGAAGAGTTGAGCTGTCACCTCATTGACGCGCTCATCGGTGCACTGGGCCGAGAGCTGGACCGCAATCAGCAATTGCAGTGGATTCTCATAATTCAAAGTGCACTTCGCATCGGGATAAAGGCGCCGCAGCTCGGCGATGACCGCACGCACATGCTCGGGCGAGCCGGGGGCCGGTCCCTGATAGGTCGGTGGCAGATTTGCAGTACTCACGAATCGTCCCCTGCCTTCTTCTGGTCTTCCCCCTTCAATGGTAGGCCCATTATAGCACAGGGCGAACCCGGTCAGTCACGGAGCCAGCTCCAGCCAGCGATGCCAGGTGATATGATGAGAGCAAGGGACAATGGGGACTTGCCAAGGAGGATCACCACATGACAGTACCTCTTGACCTGAGCGCCTACCGTCGCTATTTTCCAGCCCTGCAGCAGGAGATGAACGGTCAGCCCGTCATCTACTGGGATAATCCCGGCGGCACCCAAGTCGCCCAGCAGGTCATCGAGGCTATGACGCGCTACCTGCGCGAGGCCAACGCCAACGCCCACGGGGCCTTTCTCACCAGCCGGCGTACCGACGAGACCATCGCCGCCGCACGCCAGGCACTGGCCGATTTCCTCAACGCCGCCAGCCCGGCAGAGATCGTCTTTGGTCCCAACATGACCACCCTGACCTTTGCCTTCAGCCGCGCCATCGGCAAAACGTTGCAGCCCGGCGACGAAATCATTGTGACCGTCCTCGACCACGATGCCAACGTCGCCCCCTGGCTGGCCTTGCAAGAGCGCGGCGTGGTTGTGCGCACCGTCGATATTCATCCCGAGCATGTCACGCTTAATCTGGAGGATCTGCAGGCCAAACTCAACGAGCGTACGCGCCTGGTAGCCGTGGGCTATGCTTCCAACGCCGTGGGAACCATCAACGATGTGCGGCGCATTACGGAGCTGGCCCACGCCATCGGCGCCCTGGTGTGGATCGATGCCGTGCAATATGCTCCGCATGGGCCGATCGATGTCCAGGCTCTCGATGCCGATTTTCTGGTCTGCTCGGCCTATAAATTCTTTGGCCCGCACCTGGGCATTCTCTACGGCAAGCGCGAACACCTGGAGCGCTTCCCAGCCTACAAGGTGCGCCCGGCCAGCAACGCGGTCCCCGATCGCTGGGAGACCGGGACCCAGAACCATGAGGGACTGGCCGGTTTGCTGGGAGTCATCGACTACCTGACGCTGCTCGGAGAGGAGCAGGCCGCCCATTATGGCAACGATCCCGCGCTGCAGCCCTACGCCGGGCGGCGACGCACACTGAAGGTAGCGATGCGCGCCATCAGCGACTACGAGCGCCAGCTTGCGGCCCAGTTGCTGCGGGGCCTGCGCGAAATTCGGGGCCTGCATCTCTACGGTCTCAGCGGGACCACTCCCGAGGAGCTGGCGCAGCGGGTCCCAACAGTGGCCTGTACCATCGATGGCCGTCACCCGCGCGAGCTGGCTGCCGCCCTGGGTGAGCGCGGTATCTTTGCCTGGGACGGCAACTATTATGCCCTCGGCCTGATGGAGCGCCTCGGCCTTGAAGGACGTGGCGGCGCTCTGCGCCTCGGCCTCTGCCACTATAATACGTCCGCCGAAATCGAGCGCGTCCTGGGCGTTCTGGAAGAGCTGGCCTGAGTTGGCGCACACTGGCTGGCACCAATCGGGACCTGCTGACCAGGAGAAGGCCAATCCGATCCCTTTCCAGTGAGCAGCAGCAGAGCGCGGCGCGAAGAGGAGCACGGCGGCAACCTGACTGAGCTAAGGGCCTGGCGGCGAAGAGGGAGCGGGTACAGTCGCACTTTGCCGCCCAGGCTCCCTATGCGGCGAGAATGAGATCTTCCCAGCCGAGTGAGCGCTTGTATTTTTGTCTGCGCTGTTCTACACTAAGGTAGGTAGAGAATACAGTCGTTCGATTTACCTGGCTTCTTCTGGAGAAGCTTGTAGTTTTTTTATTGAACCCGGGCGGAGGCCAGACATGTAAGGAGGTTACTATCTGATGGATCAGCAATGGATCTAGGGTCCAGATGATCTGTACGGCATCTCAGCCTACCTGCAGTTGATCCAGCGCTGGGTTGCCACGGCCTTTCCCCAGCCGCGCGACCCGGAGATCGTCGCCAGGCTAGACAGCCTGTGGGCTTCTCTTGGCTGGGCCCTGCAAGGTCGTGCCGTGGCTGAAGAGGCCAGACGCCTGGCAGCCAAGAAGAGGACAAGGGAATTTTCTCAGGAGGACGCAGAGCAGCTGCGTCAACAGCTTCGTGACGTGACTTTTGATGAGGAGCTAAAGAGCCTGGCCACAGCGGGACGGGCGGGTGACCCTCCTGTCCAGGGTCTTGAGCGGCGGCTACGTGCTCTGACAGAAGCTGGTGTCCGCGAGGGCTTCCTGGCCGCGGCGATGCGCGAGGCCACAGAATTCCGCATCGCCAGAAGTCTGCCGGCGGCCCTGGATCAATGGCGGCAACTCGCCGATCAGCTCGTCCCGCGCTCTATGTGGTTTGCCAGCTCCTATCTGGAGATGCTCCCGGACACGACCGCTTACGGGCCGGACAGCTAAAGGGTCCCGCCTGTCCCAAAGAGAGACCTACCCCCTTGGGCCTGTGTCATCCAGGCCCCACGCTTATGGTCTCCCTGGCCTGGTCCTGGACAGAAGTCGACAGCTTTCCTCACCTCGTGGCCAGGCAGCGCAGCCCTGCACCCGGGCATGGCCCGCTTGACTAGCGGGCGCGGGTCCCTACGGACCGGTATGCTCTCTGTCCTCTCCATCGTGTCGCACTGTGATCGTAAACGGTCCCCACTCACCGATCAGGCCCTGGCCATGCAACGAAACGCTGCGCCCGTCTTCAATGCTCTTCTCCGTCATCAGGCCCAGCGCCAGAATGCAGCCATCCACCTTGCACGGTACCTCGCTGTAGCGGCCCACCTCCTGCCCATTCAGGAAAAAGCGCACCTCATCGCGCGCCTTGCAGTAGCTGATGCCATAGCGATGCCATTGCCAGGGCGCCGTCTCTACCGGCAGCTCATTGAAGTCGCAGAAGTACTTTGGCTTGACGGCACGCTCCGGCTCAGGATCGGGCGGCGCTGGCACCCCTGGAAACGGCAGGAGCGCATAGACTGTGGCAATCGTATCGTTAGAGACGAAGAAATCGAAGGCCATACCGGTGGCGAAATCGAGCAGGTGGGCTGACACAAAGCCATCGTAGAGATCATGCGGGCGCGTATTGATGCCACGGGCGCGCATCTCCCATTCGAAGAGAATGGTCCCATCCTCGGGCATCGTGAAGCGCCGCGTCGAGAAAAACATATTTTTGGCGTTATCGAGAATCTGCACCTCGTTATGGAAGCGCGTTAACGGAACCGACGCCACGCGCAGACGATTGCCCTCGACCACCACCACCGCGTTTGGCTCACGATAGCGCCAGAAGCTACCATCTGGCAGCGGGAAGCCCCCATAGTCCCAATGCCGATCAACGCCGCTGATGATACTATGGTAGCCCGCATAGACGAAACGCTCCTCTTGCTGAGCGCTATCTGTAGCAGCCCGTCGAGACTGCAGGATTTGCTGACTCTGCTCCTGATCGATCTCTTGTCGTGCATCTGTCATTGCTGCGTCGCTCCTTCTCCTCTCCTCACAGACAATCAGCGCTGATACATACATGCATATCTGACCTGTATACGCCCGGCGCACAGACCCATGCATCTGCGCATATGCAGACCTATGCCTGCGACCACCACCCTGGCTGGCCAGCTCTCCGCCACTCTCGCTACGGCTATCCATCCTTCCCCTCCTCACTCGCAAGGCCGTTGCCAGCAGAGGGCCACTTGCTTCATGCTATCACCGCTACCCCTTTCGGGCAAGGCTCACGCGGCCAGCGGCACCAGCTCAGACTCTTCTTGTTGGAAGCCCCTCACAGCTGGCCCACGGTGCCAGTTTTGTGATGTGCCAGTGTCTGTGCACGGTCGACCTCCGTAACAGATAATAGAAGAAGAAGAAACAGTGAGCCAGGCGAGCAATCCGCCGTCCGAGAGAGCCGCAGAAAGGACAGAGCAAGACATGAAAATCCTCGTCTTCAACGCCGGTTCAAGCAGCCAAAAGACCAGACTATACGAAGTGCAGGCCCCTTTACCAGCAGAGGCACCACCACCCATATGGGAAGCCAGCGCCGACTGGTCGCACGAGCCGGGCAAAACCGAACTGGTCATTCGCAGCGCCAGCGGGCAAGAAGAGCGCGAGACCCTTCCCACCAGTGAGCGGCCTGCGGTCCTCAAACACATCCTGCACAGCCTCAGCCACGGCGCAACACACAGCATCGACCGGGGCGAAGAGATCGGAGTCGTAGGGCATCGCGTCGTCCACGGCGGCGCGCACTATAGCGAGCCAGCGCTGATCACCCCAGAACTGAAAGCCACCATCGAGCGCCTGCAGGTACTGGCCCCTTCCCACAACCGCGCCAGCCTCGAAGCAATGGCCGCCGTCGAAGAAGCTTTTCCCCAGGCGAGGCAGATCGCCGTCTTCGACACCGCCTTCCACAGCCACATGCCGTTACCAGCCCAAATCTACCCTGGACCCTACGAATGGTTCGCCCAGGGCCTGCGCCGCTACGGCTTCCACGGTCTCAGCCACCAATACTGCGCGCGCCGGGCCGCCCAGCTCCTGGGGCGCGACCTCGCCAGCCTGCGCCTTATCACCTGCCACCTGGGTAACGGCTGCTCGCTGGCCGCCATTCTGGGAGGCGAAAGCATCGAAACCACAATGGGCTTCACCCCAATGGAAGGGCTGATGATGGGCACGCGCTCCGGCTCCATCGATCCTGGCCTGCTCCTTTACCTCCTGCGCCACAGCGGCTATAGCGCAGACGACCTTGACCGCATTCTCAACCGTGAATCGGGCCTATTGGGCATCTCTGGTCTCTCGGGAGACATGCGCACCATTCTGCAGGCACGCGCCGAAGGGAATCGGCGGGCCAGGCTGGCCTTCAACACCTTCATCCATCGCCTGCGCCTGCAGATCGGCGCCATGCTGGCCGTCCTGGGCGGCGTCGACGCCCTGATCTTCACTGGCGGCATCGGCGAACACGCCCCCGAAGTACGCGCCGCCGCCTGCGAAACGCTGGGCTTCCTCGGCCTCGCCATCGACCCCACTCGTAACGCCGACCCGGGTGGCGACGCCGACATCTCCAGTCCTCACTCAGCCGTGCGCGTGCTGGTCGTGCAGACACAGGAAGACTGGATGATTGCCGAGGCCTGCTGGCACCTGCTCCAACAGCGCGCACGCTCTTGAGCGTTCGCCCTGACCCTGGCCTTGCCGCTCTTCCCGCCGGTCCTATCCCTCCCCAAAAAAGTGCCAGCTCCTTGACCCTCGACGGCTTCCAAGAAGCTGGAACAGCCCAAAGATACGGCGGGAGAGCAGACGCCAGCTCGCTCAGCTCTCCATAAAGAAGGAGCGCCGCCCCACTCTAGCTTGCTCAGCTCGGCAGAGCAGGACTTACGGGAGGGCGGCCCCAACCAGTTCGGCAATATTCTCGATGCCGTGCGCTCGCATAAAAGCCTCAATCCCTTCCAGCACGAGCACGCCTGTACGCGGATTCACAAAGTTAGCCGTGCCGATCTGCACAGCGACCGCCCCGGCCATGATGAAAGCCAGCGCGTCCGAGGCCGAGGTAATCCCGCCGATGCCAATGACTGCCACCCCCGGCTGCCGCTCGCGTAACTCACAGGCCACCTCGTAGACCATGCGCAAAGCCAGCGGTCTGATGGCTGGCCCGGACAGCCCGCCGGTTCCGTGGGCCGGCAATGGGCGACGGGCCTCTAGATCGATGTCCATTCCTGTCAGCGTATTGATCAAAGAAACCGCATCGGCCCCAGCCTCAGCCGCCGCCAGAGCGGTCGGACGCGCATCGCCAGTATTAGGCGAGAGCTTGACAATCACGGGTAAGGTCGTGCTCTGACGGACTGCCGCCGTGACCGCGGCCACCGCTTCAGGACTCTCGCCGAAGACACGGCCCCCGGCACGCACATTAGGGCAAGAAACATTGACCTCAATACCCGCCACCCCCGGCACCCCCTCCAGCCGCTGCGCCAGCTTGGCAAACTCCTCAACCGTCTCGCCCGCAATGTTGACAATCACCGGCGTCTGCCAGGTGGACCAAATTGGGGCATATCGACGAATCACGGTCTCAATACCAGGATTCTGTAGTCCAATGGCATTGAGCAAGCCCGCCGCGACCTCGCGCGTGCGTGGCTGCGCGTTGCCCCGCCGCGGGCGCAAGGTCGTTCCCTTACTGACAATGGCCCCCAGGCGCTCGATCTCAGCAATCCTGGCATACTCCAGGCCGTAACCACAGGTTCCGGCAGCTAACATCACCGGATTACGCAGCAGCAGACTGCTCTTGCGTCCCGCCGCCAGTTCGACCGTGAGCCGCATCTAGCTCCCTCTTGCCTGGTTAATCGCAGCACGCAGACGCCGCGCCGCCTCGCCCGCTGCCAGCGCGTAGTCGCTTCCTCCATCAGCATAGAGAATAGCCCGCGAGACCGCAATCAGCATCCCCCCACCATGCTCATCCAGGCCGGCTCGTACCGCCGCCTCTAGTTCGCCTCCCTGGGCTCCCACTCCGGGCACCAGCAGCGGCAAGGTCGGGCAGCGCTCTCGAATGGCCGCCAGCTCGCGCGGATAGGTTGCCCCAGCCACCAGCCCACAATTGCCATGACGTTCTTGCCACTGACGCACACGCTCCGCTACCGCCAGATAGAGCGGCCTGGCCTGCGCCTCACCAGAGGCGGACTGCACCAGCAGATCTTGAAAATCACCGGCCCCTGGATTCGAAGTGCGGCAGAGCACAAAGGCCAGCTTCTCACGATAGGCCAGAAAGGGCTGCACGCCATCGTAGCCAAGATAGGGCTGCACCGTCACGGCATCGCAGCCAAGCTGCTCGAAAATGGCCGTAGCATAGGCGCGGGCCGTGTGCCCGATATCACCGCGTTTGGCATCAGCAATCACCGGCACCTGCGGCGGAATGGCCGCCAGTACCTCGCGCAGCAGCGACCACCCCTGCGGTCCCAGCGCCTCAAAAAAAGCCAGGTTCGGCTTATAGGCACAGGCATAAGGTAAAGTCGCCTCTACGATCTCACGGCAGAAACGTACCAGCGCCTCCGGGCCTCCCCCTCGCAGCGGTGCCGGCAAGCGATCCAGCTCGGGATCAAGCCCGACGCACAGCAGACTCTGGCGTTCGCTGCTCGCCTGCTGCCACTTCTCCAGAAAGCCCAGTTCTCTCATGACGGCTTCCCCCCGGGGGCAGTCAGGCCGCGGCTGCCGGGCTTGGTCAGCGGCAGCCCCTGGGCACAGAGAGGGCAGGCAACCGGCTCGTAGGTCCGCGCAGCCACAGTGAGGAGCGCCTGGCAAGGGACAGGCAATTGCTCTGCCGCCGCACCGCCGCTGCGATCCAGTAAGACCGCAATGCCCACCACCGTCGGCTCATAGACCAGCAGGGCCTGGAGCGTCTCCTGCAGCGACAGCCCTGTTGTCAGGACATCGTCAACCACTAAGAGGCGCTCGCCTTGCCGCAGGCTAAAGCCACGGCGCAGCTCACGCCCACCACCAGCAGCCGGCTCCACCACCAGGCAGCGCGTCCCAAGCTGACGGGCTACCTCCTGGGCTAAGAGCGCCCCTCCAGTGGTGGGACCAGCCACGGCCTCGATCTCCTCGCGGCCATAGCGTGCCACTATCTCAGCACAGAGGCGCTCTGTCACCCGCGGCCATTCCAGCAAGCGGAACTTCTCCCAGTACTCATCACTATGCCGACCCGAGGTCAGCACAAAGTGCCCTTTCGAGACAACTCCCAGACGCTCAAAGAGCGCCTGCAACTCTGTTCCATCCATCTTCCTTCAACCTATCCAGCGAGCTTTGCACCACCCTGCAGCGCGTGACAAGGCTGACCGTGGCAGCTTGCCAGGCCAACGGCCAGCCCACCAGCCAACCAGAGCGAGAAGACCCGAACTATTTGACACTGAGCACGATGACGTCGAAGATCAGGTCCGAGTTGGCAGGAATCGAGCCTTGCGCCTGGTTGCCGTAGCCGAGCTTCGCCGGAATGTAAAGGCGGCGAATCGTCCCCGGCTTGACCCCGACCAGGCCCTCGTCCCAACCTTTAATGACCTGCCCCTTGCCCAGTGCGAACGAGAAAGGCTGGCCATTGCGATCATACGAACTATCGAACTTCTTGCAGGTATTGGCCAGCCAGCCAACGTATTCCACCTCCAGGGTAGAGCCGTTCTTAGCTGCCGTCCCACTGCCCGTGCGAATATCAAAATACTTAAGTCCATCGCTCTTGACCACCGGCGTTCTATTGACCGCTGGCGCCGTTGCCGGTCCCGCTGTTGGGGTGGCCGTGGCACTGTAAACCGAGGGCACCTGTGCAGACGCTCTACTATCGATGAAGCAGTTACGCGCCAGGGCCGTCGCCGTGGCATTGGCATGGGCCTTGCTGACGGCAGTCGCTGTGGCCTCACGCGAGGCGGCCTGCTGGGCATTAACACGCTGATACTGCCAGAAGCCCAGCGCGGCTAGAATAATAATGACGAGAGTAACAGTGCTGGTAATAATGAGTTGCTGACGCCTCCGGCGCCGCATCTGCCTTCTGATTCGCTCTTGTTGACGTTGCCCCGGACGGCGCAGTCTCTGCGAACCTCCTTTTTTCCCCTGTTCTGTCTGCGTCATACACTCTCCTCTGTGGATCTGTGATGGATGCCTGCCCCGGTGGTGATGGTGTGCATTGTTACGCTGAGATTAACATGTTTCCTCCACTCTGGCAAGAGCAAGCCCGCGCAGGCTGCCACCGGTTTGCTTCTAGCGTCCCCAACCACCCACTCGGCTCTCTCTCCTCGCCTAGGCAACGATCTCCCCAAGACACCCCCCCACTCGCTTCCTCCATCTACCGCATGCCCTTGCCACCGGCTCCCCCTGCTCGCTCGTCTCTTAGCTAAAACTCGACAATTGAAGCAAGCTATGCTAGAATGCTCCTAGTAGCTTCAGTAGAGTCTCTCTACTACTGCACAGCAGCATAGCTCATCTCATATAATATGGCCAAGGTGCTAGACGCCATTCTCTTGCCATACAGAGGACTCAGCAGCGATTGATTCCTGATCTCATCAAAGGAGAGAGTATGCCTTCCCAGGGATATGTGCGCTTCCCTACGATTTACCACGACCAGATTGTCTTTGTCGCCGAGGACGACCTGTGGCTCGTTTCCAGCGAGGGCGGACGGGCCGAACGTCTGACGGTGGGCATGGGCGCAATCAGCTATCCTCACTTCTCTCCCGACGGCAGCCAGCTTGCCTTTGTCGGTCATGAGGAAGGTCCTAGCGAGATCTTTTTGATGCCGGCAGCAGGGGGACCGGCCCGCCGCCTGACCTACCAGGCCGCTTCCTGTAAGGTTTTGGGCTGGACCCCGACGGGCGATGCGATCCTCTACGCCAGCAGCGCCGGCCAGATGAGCCTGCACTACGAGGTGATCTACGCCGTCAGCCCCGCCGGCGGCCTACCGCGCCAGCTACCCTATGGCGCTGCTAATGAGATCTCTTTCGGCCCCAACGGCGGCGTCGTTCTCGGTCGCAACATCCGCGAGGCCGCTTATTGGAAGCGCTATCGCGGTGGTACCGTCGGCCATCTCTGGTGCGACCGCGCTGGGAGCGGGCACTTTGAACGCTTGCTGCGCATCGATGGCAACATTAGCTCTCCCTGTTGGGTGGGTGAGCGCATTTACTTCCTTTCTGATCATGAGGGAATCGGTAACGTCTATTCATGCACTCCCGAAGGGGAGGACCTGCGCCGCCATACGCACCACGAGGATTTCTACGCGCGCAATCTCGCCAGCGATGGCCAGCGCCTGGTCTATCATGCCGGAGCCGATCTGTATCTGTTCGATCCAGACAGCAACCAGACGCGCCGCCTGGAGGTCCTGCTCCCAAGCCAGCGTCCGCAGCGCAATCGCAAGTTTGTGCCGGCAGCTCACTATCTCGATACCTATGCGCTCCATCCCCAGGGACATATGGTAGCGGTGACAACCCGCGGCAAGGCGTTCTCTTTCGGCAACTGGGAAGGCCCGGTCATTCAGTATGGCGAGCCTGATGGCGTGCGCTATCGCTTCCTGCAATGGCTCAACGACGGGCGCCGCCTGGTGGCGGTCTGCGACGCTATCGGGCGCGAAGCGCTGGTAGTCTTTGATCCCGAGGACGCTGCTGAGCCTCGCCTCTACGCCGAGATCGAGTTTGGGCGGGCGTTGACCGTCGAGATCTCGCCGGTCGCCGATGAGGTGGCGATCACGAACCACCGCAATGAGCTGCTGGTGGTCGATTTGGCCGAGGGTCGTGCCCGTCTGCTTGACCGCAGCCCATTCGGCCAGATCGAGCATGTAGCCTGGTCGCCCGACGGGCGCTGGCTGGCCTATAGCTTTCCCGCCAGCGCTCAGCAAACGGCCATCAAGCTCTGCAATCTAGAAAGCGGCGAGCTGGCTTTTGCCACTCGTCCGGTGCTACACGATCTGGCACCTTCCTTTGATCCCGAGGGGAAGTTTCTTTATTTCCTGGGCCACCGCATCTTTAATCCCGTCTACGATGCCCTGCAGTTCGATTTGAATTTTCCACGCGGAGTAAAGCCCTACGCTATTATGCTGAGCCGTGAGCAGCGCTCGCCATTTGTGCCAGAACCACGGGCCCCCCAGTCGAATGGGCGGGAGAAAGAGGAGAAGCGAGCCGCACCTGGAGGGGCAGAGGGCAGCCCCAGAGGAGACCACAAGGAGGAAGGCGAAGAGGAGAGTAGCGAAGAGGCTCAGCGCCGCCCTGCTCCTATCACCATTGATCTGGAGGGCATCACAGAGCGGGTACTACCCTTTCCCGTACCAGAGGGCCGCTATCGCAAGATCCGCGGCCTGAAGGGCAAAGCCCTCTTTCTGAACTTCCCCGTTGAGGGAGCTTTGCACAGCCAGCCCGATAGCCAGACACCGCCAGTACGTGGCCATATCGAGTGCTACGATTTGGAAAATCATAAGTATGAGTGGCTGATCGATGGTGTCGATGATTTTGAGCTGGCCCGCGAGGGGCGCATGCTGATCTATCGCTCCGGTCAGCGCCTGCGCGTCGTGAAGGCTGGAGAGAAGGCTCTCAAAGGGGAGAACGGTGAACGGGCCAGCCGTGAGACAGGCTGGCTGGATCTGAGCCGGGTGAAGGTATCGGTGCAGCCAGCCGCTGAGTGGCGCCAGATGTTCAATGAGGCCTGGCGCCTGCAGCGTGAACAGTTCTGGGACGAGGATATGGCAGGCATCGATTGGGAAGCGGTTCATGCCCAGTACGCACCGTTGCTGGAGCGCGTCGCTTCGCGCGCGGAGTTATCCGATCTCCTCTGGGAGCTGCAGGGCGAGCTAGGCACCTCCCACGCTTACGAGATGGGCGGTGAGTATCGCCACGGACCGCAGTATCGACAGGGCTTCCTGGGCCTCGATTGGCTCTACGACGCTGAGCATGAGCGCTATCGCATCGCTCGCATTGTGCGTGGCGACCCCTCCGATAGCCGCGCCACTTCGCCGCTGACCGCCCCCGGGCTGAATGTCTCCGAGGGTGATGCGGTGCTGGCGATCAACGGTCAGCGCGTCGGCCCACAGCGCAGCCCCGAGGAGCTGCTGGTTAATCAGGCTAACACGGAGGTACAGCTGACTATTGAAAGTGCGGCCAGCGGCGAGGTGCGCACAATCACGGTGAAGGCTCTGGCCAGCGAGCGCCAGGCTCGTTATCGCGATTGGGTCGAGAGTAACCGACGTCTGGTGCACCAGCTCTCTGAGGGACGAGTCGGCTATATCCATATTCCCGATATGGGAGCCGAGGGCTATGCCGAGTTTCATCGTAGCTATCTGAGCGAGTACGATCGCCCGGCCCTCTTGATCGATGTGCGCTGGAATGGTGGTGGCCATGTCTCACCGCTGTTGCTGGAGAAGCTGGCCCGTCGCCGCCTCGGCTACGATTTCCCACGCTGGGGCCAGCCTGTCCCTTATCCCCCAGAATCGCCGCGCGGCCCAATGGTCGCTTTGACCAATGAGCAGGCCGGTTCGGACGGCGATATCTTTAGCCATTGCTTTAAGCTGATGGGGCTGGGACCGCTGATCGGCAAGCGTACCTGGGGTGGGGTGATCGGTATTAGCCCACGCCACCGCCTGGTCGATGGGACACGCACAACACAACCAGAGTTTGCTTTCTGGTTTAAAGATGTCGGTTGGAATGTCGAGAATTACGGTACCGACCCCGATATCGAGGTGGATATCGCTCCCCAGGACTATGCACACCAGCGCGATCCCCAGTTGGAGCGCGCCGTCGCCGAGGCCCTGCGCCTTCTGGAGAGCTATCCAGTCCTGGAGCCAAAACCCGGCGAGCGTCCGCGTCGCTCCCGTCCCCGCCTGCTGGTTGCTCCACCAGCCACGGCCCCCGGCGCCAATAGCGAAACGTTGCCCGCCGGCGATGCCGATACGGCTGCCGCGACTGAGGAGTGAGGAGGTAAGGAAGAGGAGAGCAACCCTGGCATGAGGCGCAAGGGCCAGCGCCAGAGGGCAGCCCCTGCGCCCCTCTCTCTGTTTTGACCAGGCAAACCGACTATCTCTCTCGGAGAGAGAAGAGCGGATCAGTTGAGACGCTGCCAGACGTTATTTCTCTGGAGGAGTCCATAGAGGACAAGCAGGCCCAACAGCGGCGTGAACGACCTCAAGGTTACGATATGTAGCACTATGTCCATGATAATATTGAGGATAACGTAGGCTACGACCGCATAGAAACCCCACTTCTTCCAAAAGAAGAGAGCAACCAGGCCGGCAATGCCGATCAGACCGATCACCGCGTAGATGAGAAAGACGCTGCTCGGGTAGGCCGCTATCGCTCTGTTCGTGGCCACAGCTTGCGCTGCAAACAGGTAAAGGGCCGTCAGGAGAATAATTAAGGCGAGATTGAGGACCAGCCAGGTCGTCAAGCAGCCACCAAGGCGGCGGCGTTGATCCGCCTGCTCTGCCTCCTGCACGGGCATAGGCGTGAGCGGCGAGCCATTGCGCCAGACCTCTGGCTGCTCTCCTGTCAGGCGCACGAATAGCTGTGAGCCATCGGGAAGTTGTACCTCTCTCCCCACGGTTTGCTCCTGCTGATTGGCAAAGCTGAAGAGCGGGCGCCCGTTGAGGGAGATAGTAGCCGGCACGGTGGCTTGCCACTGCACTTGAACCCGCTGGTTGCTGGCCGCATCGAGGACAAACTCGTACAATGCCATTTCCTCTTTACTCCTTTTCGTTCCTTGCTCACCTGGTGCAATGCCTCTCGACGCCAGCGCTTTCCACCTAAGTGCCGTCGCTTTGCGACAGAGGAAGAAAAAGGTGGAGGCGATACAGTTGAGGGAAGAGATAGACCCGTTTCTATTATAGAACGTTTTTACGAGGTGCACAAGTGATAGCAGAGGATAATACACGAGAAAACCAATCACGACACGGTCTTCTTCGCAGCCAGAACAGCAAAGAAACGAGCCTGCTCCAGGAGTGAGAGCGTCGCGAGCGGCCCTCTCAGGCTCGACGAAGGAGGGCATTCAGCGGGCATAGACCTGCTTTCCCGCTACCCAGACAGCCCCGACGACCTCCGCCGAGGCGCCGAAAAAGAGGCCATCGAGCAGGCTCTCGGTGGTCCACCCCTGAAGCATGGGATGCTCCAGATCAATGGCGACCAGATCAGCCAGGCGACCAGGTTCGAGGCGTCCGCTCTCGACTCCCAGGGCCGCCGCGCCGTGTTCACAGCCGCAGACCAGCAGATAGGGGCCGGGCGAGGCTGTTGGTCCGGCCACCAGCACGCGCCGCTCGCCGTAGCGCAGGCGGGCCGTGTATTCAGCCCAGCGCAGTTCTTCAAATGGGTCAAGGCGCGTATTGCTGTCGGAGCCGATGGTCAGGGGAATGCCCAGCGCCAGGAAGTCGCGGTACGGTGGGATGCCATCGCCCAGGTCGCCTTCGGTCGTGGGACAGAGGCAAACGCTGGTTCGCGAGCTGGCCAGGAGAGCTAGCTCCTGCTGATCAGCATGCGTGGCATGAACGACAGTGGTCAGCGGCCCAAGCACCTCACAGCGCGCCAGCAACTCGAGCGGACGGCAACCACAGGCCGCCAGACAGCTTGCGATCTCCGCAGGTTGCTCATCGGCATGGATATGCAACGGCAGCCCCTGCTGCCGGCTGTAGGCAGCAATGGCCCGCAACCAGTCCTCGGGAACGGCCCGCACTGAGTGCGGCGCCAGCCCGACAGAGACCCCCAGGCGGCGCAGAGCCTCGACCCGCTCTAGATAGGCAGCGACTGAGGGATCGCAAAAACGGCGCTGCTCCCTTAAGGCTGGTTGACCAAAGTCGTTGCGCGCATAGGCGGCGAGCAAGATCACCAGGCGAATGCCCGCGTCGCTGGCCGCTTGCAGCAGGGCCTCGGCCATGAGATTAGGGGAAGGATAGGGCTGGCCATCAGGTTGATGATGCACATAATGAAACTCGCCGACGGTGGTGTAGCCGGCGGCCAACATCTCGCGATAGGTGGCCAGGGCCAGCGTGTAGAGACGCTCAGGATCGAGGCGCTGGGCCTCCGCATACATCGCCTCCCGCCAGCTCCAAAAGGTATCGTGTCCACTGACAGGCCGCTGGGCCAGGCCACGGAGCGCGCGCTGGAAGACATGGCTGTGGACATTGACGAAGCCGGGCAACAGGGCTTTCCCACGCAGAGGCTCCACTACAGCCCCTTCCGGCAAGGCAAGAACGGCCCCGTCGGCGGCAAAGCGTGGCTGCAGACCCGCAATGCGCCCCTCCTCATTCAGAGCTACCAGCAGATCACGCTGCCAGCCACGGGGCGTATAGACATACTCGGGCCACAGATAACGCATGGCCTCCTCCTTCATACAGACAGAGAATATTCCCCACCAGCTACTCGCCCAGGTTCATCGCTCATCAGAGGCCACTCTCACTCAGCCACAACGCACGCGCGGGGCACTGGAGCCACGAACGAGCAGGCGCCCCTTGAGAATAACACGCCGGGTCGGGCGCTCCGGCTCAGCCACCCGCTGCAGCAGCAGCTCGGTAGCTGTCTTTCCGATCTCATAGGTCGGCTGCTCGATCAAGGTGATCGGCGGCTGAACCAGCGAGGCCCAGGTCGTCTCATCAAAGGTGACCAGCGCCACGTCATCAGGAATACGCAGCCCACGCTCGTGAATCGCCTCCAAGGCTCCCGCCGCCAACAGACTATTGGTCGTGAGCAGGGCCTCCGGCGGCTCGGGCAACTCCAACAGGCGCAGAGCAGCCGCATAGCCAGCCTCAATCTGCGGCGGCACAAAGCGCACCAGCTCCGCACCCGGCAGCAACCCATACGCGCGCAACGCCTGCTCGTAGCCAGTACAGCGCTCCCGCCCCGTGGTGCTGCGCTCGCCACAGATGGCGGCAATCCGCCGATAGCCATTCTCCAGCAGATGGCGGGTCAGGCGATAGGCCGAATCAACGTTGTCCAGTAAAACCATATCCACGTCCGCATCAGGAATCGAGCGATCAATGACTACTACGGCAAAGCCTGTCTCCAGCTCGTGTAGCCCCGCCGCCGTCGGCCCAGTCGGCGACAGAATAACGCCCGCAACGTTGGCATCGCGCATCACGTTGAGATAAATGCTCTCCTTCTTGGGGTCCTCGTCCGTGTTACAGAGAATCAGACTGTAGCCTTCCTCGTAAGCGGTATCCTCAACGGCACGGCTGATGGCCGTGAAGAAAGGATTGCGAATGTCTGAGACAATCAGACCGATGGTCGTGGTCTGCTGAGCACGCAGGCTGCGCGCAATCAGATTGGGCCGATACTCTAGTTCCTTGATGGCTTTCAGAACACGCTCGCGCAGCGCCGGACGTACGTGCGGGCTGTTGGCCAGTACCCGCGAAACGGTGGCCGTGGATACACCCGCGGCCCTGGCTACCTCTTTGATGCTCGCCATGCACGCTCTCCGAAATGCCTCCCGGTGATTGGCTCGCTGGCTGACTGACTCGCTCCAGTCGATTTGAATCTTACTATACCACAATTTTGTATCTCGGCATATCACCATGCGGCCATCTCAGTAATCATTTTGAAATCGTTTACAAAAATCTCTGCCGTTTTTCGGCCAAAAAGGGCAATTTCTGGGCCACTGAAGCTGCGGGAAAGGGGGAGGCACTTGACAATTTTATTGTAATCGTTTACAAATAAGACAGAGTGTGTGCCCTGGCTCCTATCCCCCTGGAGGCAACCATGATTCGCATAAGTGAGCAGCAAGTCCGGCTGCAGGCGCAGGCTGAAAACAAGCAAGGAGCCATTCGCCAGGCGGGCGATCTCCTGGTGCGCAGTGGCTGCATTGAGGCAGGCTATATTGACAGCATGTTGCAGCGTGAGCAGGTCGCCAACACCTATCTTGGCAACGGTATCGCCATCCCCCACGGTTTGCCCCATGACCAGGAGCTGATCCACCGTACCGGCATTGCTGTGCTGCAGCTCCCTGCCGGCGTGGCCTGGAACCCAGGCGAGCTTGTCCATCTGGTCGTCGCTATTGCCGCCCGCTCCGACGAACATATCGATGCGCTGCGGCGGTTAACGCGCGTGCTCGGCGACGCGGCAGCTGTCGAGCGCCTGATCCACACAACTGACCCCCGTGATATTATCGAGGCCCTCACTGGCGAACGGCCCGCCGCTCCGAGCACCATGGCCGACTACGCCTCTTCATTCGAAGCAGTGATTCAGAATCGGACCGGGCTGCATGCCCGCCCGGCGGCGCGCTTTGTGGAGCTGGCGCGCGCCTTCCAGGCTGCGATTCGGGTGCGTTATGGCGAGCGTGTCGCCGATGGAAAGAGTTTGATTGCGCTGTTGCAGCTGGGGGCCGAGCGCGGGGCCGTTATTCGGGTCTCGGCAGAAGGTCCCGACGCGCCCCAGGCTCTGGCCACCCTACAGGAAGCGATCGCCGCTGGTCTGGGTGACGAGCTGGAGCCACCGCCAGCGCGCGACGAGACAAGCTCAGGTGCCGTGCCGCGCTGGGCCCCGCGCTCGGTGGCGGCCACCTACAGCGGTCTTGGAGCCTCTGGCGGTTTGGCGATTGCGCCGCTACAGCGCTACCGCCGCGAGCACCTGGAGGTCACTGATCAGCCGGGCGATCCCGCCAGCGCAGGTCTGGCTCTTCAGCGCGCCCTCGATACCGCTCAGGCCGAGTTGGACCAGCTCTATGAGGAGGTGCGCGCGCGCCTCGGTTCGAGTCGGGCCGCGATCTTCCGCGCCCATCGCGAGTTTTTGCAAGACGCCGAGCTGATTCAAGAGGCCATCCGCCTGATCTATGCTGGTCACGGTGCCGCCTGGGCCTGGCAACAGGCCATCAGCAGGCGTGTGAACCAGCTGCAGCAGCTCGATGATCCCGTGCTGGCGGGCCGCGCCGTCGATCTCAGCGACGTGGGCGAGCGGGTGCTGCGCCATCTGCTCGGTGTGAGCGCCACTGGAGCCTTTCCCAGCAGTGGGCCGGTGATTCTGGTGGCAGACGATCTGACCCCTTCAGATACGGCGTCTTTGGACCCGGATATCGTGCAGGGTCTGTGCACGGCGCGCGGTGGCCCAACGTCGCATACGGCCATTATCGCTCGTTCCCAGGGCATCCCGGCGGTGGTGGCCGCTGGTGAGGCGGTGCTGGCGCTCGCCGACGGAACACCAGCAATCCTCGATGGTTTCAATGGACGGCTTTACGTAAAGCCCAGTGAGGCCGATCTGGCTGAGGCGCTCGCCTTGCAGGAGCAGCTGCAGCAGCAGGAGGAGGCAGCTCAGCAGCAGCGCTTTGCCCCAGCCGTGACCCGCGATGGTCACGCTGTGGAGATCGCGGCCAATATCAACCGCGCCGAGGAGGTTCCCCAGGCCCTGGCCGCTGGAGCGGAGGGCGTCGGTTTGATGCGCACGGAATTTCTCTTTCTCGGACGGGCCGCTCCTCCTTCGGAGGATGAGCAGTACGCGGCGTACTGCGCGATGGCCCGCGCCTTGAACGGGCGCCCGCTGATCATTCGAACGCTGGATATCGGCGGCGATAAGCAGGTGCCCTATCTGGAGTTGTCCGCCGAAGATTCTTCTTTCTTAGGTCTACGCGGCATTCGTCTGTGTCTGGCCTATCCAGATCTCTTTATAACACAGTTGCGCGCGCTCTACCGCGCCGCCGCCTGTGGGCCGATCAGCATTATGTTCCCGATGATTGCAACGCTGGAGGACTTTGCCCAGGCCCGCGACTATGCCGAGCGCGTACGGCGCGAGTTGAACGCGCCACGGCTGCCGTTGGGCATGATGGTCGAGGTGCCTTCTGCAGTGCTGCTGGCCGAGGAGTTCGCCGCGGAGGTCGACTTCTTCTCGATCGGTACCAATGATTTGACACAGTATACGCTGGCGATGGATCGTCTCCATCCCCAACTCGCGCGCCAGGCCGACGCCCTTCATCCCGCCGTTCTACGGCTGATTGCGCGCACGGTGGAGGCAGCGCGGGCAGCTGGCAAGTGGGTTGGCGTCTGTGGCGGGATGGCCGGCGAGCCGCTGGGGGCCGCGCTCCTGGTCGGCCTGGGTGTCTCGGAACTGAGCATGACCATCCCCGCAATCGCGACGATTAAAGCGCAGATCCGTCGCCGCTCATTGGTCGAACTGCAGCAGCTGGCCCGGCGGGCTTTAGGCTGCCGCTCGGCAGAGGAGGTACACGCCCTATGAAGGTGGCAACGGTGACTTTGAATCCGGCAATCGATCAGACGGTGCGTGTGGCTTCTTTGGAGCCGGGCCACGTCCACCGGGCACGGACCATGCTCTCACAGGCCGGCGGCAAGGGGATTAATGTGGCCGCTTTTCTGGCTGCGAGCGGCTGCCCGGTCATTGCTACTGGCTTTCTGGGAAGTGAGAACGCCTTGCTCTTCGAGCGCTTCTTTGCTGAGCGCGGGATCACCGATGCGTTCGTGCGTCTCCCAGGCCAGACCCGCATCGACATCAAGATTGTTGATGAGGAGCGACGACAGACTACCGATATCAATTTGCCGGGCCTGGCCCCCTCGGAGGAGGCTTTGAGCGAGTTATGGGAGACCATCGAGGCCCTGGCCAGCGAGTGTCGCTGGTTTGTGCTGGCGGGAACCCTTCCACCAGCAGTGCCCTCCTCGCTCTATGCGACGCTCATCGCCCGTTTGAAGGCCCTGGGCCGGCTAACGGTGCTCGATGCCAGCGGCGAGGCCCTCGCTCAGGGCATCCTTGCTGGGCCGACCCTGGTGAAGCCGAACCGTGCAGAACTAGAGCAGCTGGTCGGGCAGCCCCTGGCCAGCCTGGATGAGATCGCTCAGGCCGCTCACTCCTTGCTGGAGCACGATATTCGGCGGGTCGTCGTCTCGCTCGGCGAGCAGGGAGCGCTGTTTGTGGAACGCGAGCAGGTGCTGCAGGCCCTGCCCCCAGCGGTGCAGGTAGAGAGTACGGTCGGGGCCGGCGATGCAATGGTGGCCGCTTTGGTGCTGGCCGAGCTGCGCGCGCTCGATCTGGCAGCCACGGCGCGTCTGGCTACAGCTTATTCCCTGGCCCGTATTACGCGCCTCGATGGACAGTTGCCGCCTCCGTCGGTGCTGGCGCACTATGGCGAGCAGGTGCAGCTCTCACCGCTGGCGCTGCTGACCGCCGAGGGCTAGTGGCGAGCAAGGCGTTCCCGTCAGGTTGGCAACCGGTCGGCAAAGACAAGAGCAGTGAGCAGTGTTTCAGCCCCTACCTACTTACGTATGCGCTGAGCAACGAAGCAGCGTTGTTTCGTCAACACCTAGCACACACAAAGGAGTTCGCCCATGGCACGGATTGTAGCCATCACCTCATGCCCTACGGGCATCGCCCACACCTTTATGGCCGCTGAGGGCCTCCAGCGTGGCGCAGAGGCTTTGGGCCATACCATCAAAGTTGAGACGCAGGGATCGGTCGGCGCCCAAAATACCTTGACTCCCGAGGAGATCGCTGCTGCCGATGTGGTGATTATCGCCGCCGATACGAAGGTGGATCTGAGCCGCTTCAGCGCGAAGACGGTCTATGAGACCTCGACCAGCGCCGCCATCAAAGACGGCCCGGCGGTCATTCGCGAAGCGCTCGCCCGCGCCGAAGCGGCTGCAGGCCAGGCTTCCACAAGCACGAGCGGCACCGCCACTACAACAGAGTCAAGCGGGGGCCAAAACTATCTGGAGCGCGTCCAGCAGGCTAAGGCGGCCCGGGCCCAGGCTCGTCGCGGCCCTTATAAGCACCTCTTGACTGGCGTCTCCTACATGATCCCCTTTGTCGTCGCGGGCGGTATTTTGATCGCGCTGGCTTTCGCCATCGCAGGCTATCGCATCGCCTTCTACGATACCTCCAATCTGACTACTCTGACGACCGGCTTCAGCGCTAACCCACTGCAGTCGGTAGGGGCGGCGCTCTTCGTGATTGGCGCTAAGGCGGGCTTCCTGCTCTTCGTACCTATCCTCTCGGGCTTCATCGCCTACTCCATCGCCGACCGGCCAGGCATTGCTCCAGGCATGATCGGTGGAGTGCTGGCCAGCCTGACCGGCTCGGGTTTCCTGGGCGGCATCATCGCCGGTTTCCTGGCCGGCTACCTGGTCTATTGGATGAACCGCAGTATTCGCCTGCCCAGCAATCTGGCCGGCCTGATGCCAGTGCTGATTTTGCCCCTCTTCGGTTCGCTGATCGTGGGCTTGCTGATGCTCTATGTGGTCGGTACCCCTGTAGCCCTGCTCAATCAGGCCCTGGTCAGCGGCCTCAAAAACCTGCAGGGCGCCAACGCCGCCGTGCTGGGATTGATCATCGGTTTGATGATGGCTTTCGATATGGGAGGCCCGGTCAATAAGGCGGCCTACGCTTTTTCGACGGGCCTGCTGCTCGATCCTCATAACCCCGTCTCCCTGCCAATGGCTGCCGCGATGGCCGCCGGAATGACGCCACCGCTCGGGCTGGCATTAGCAACGCTGCTCTTCAAGAATCGCTTTACTCCCGATGAGCGGGAGGCTGGTAAGGCCGCCTGGGTGCTGGGCCTCTCCTTTATTACAGAAGGTGCTATTCCCTTCGCCGCCAATGACCCGTTCCGCGTTATTCCCTCGATCATGATCGGTTCAGCGGTGACCGGTGCGCTCTCGGCTTTCTTCGGCTGCCAGCTTCATGTCCCCCACGGCGGGATCTGGGTCATGTTCCTCCCCGGGGTGGTCGGCAATCTGCCACAGTACCTGCTCTCGATTGCCGTGGGCACGCTGGTGACAACCGGTATGCTCTTTGTGCTCAAGCGCCCCATCGCAGTCGAGCAGGAGGGGCTGGAGGCAGCCCTGGCCTGAATAGTCAGCCCAGATAGGTCATCAGCAGGAGAAAGCCAGGCAGTCTGAGTACCTGCTGTCAGGATGAGCTGGATCAGCCCAGCAGTATGGATGAGACGGCACTGGCCCCCGCCAGCCCGCCGTCTCATCGCTCTCTCCGTTGTAGACATTTACTAATCAAGCTGTCGCCCGGAACAATGACGCCGTCCAGCCAGCCACCAGGCACGGCGAGCACGATGCCTGCCGATCTTGCACGATCTTGCAGGTCAGAGCAGCCGCCTTACTGGCCTGGATGAATGGCAGTGCCCTGGCAGACAGAGGCCGCCGGCCCTTTTTGGGCCGGCGTCTCGTCTTCTTGGCTTGCTCCATAGGTCCCATTGCCAGAGACTTCGTTGCCAATCTTCCAGAATTTGCTATCATAGTGACGGGTGAGGTTGGCATACCTCACCCAGGCAGCAGCCTCCTGGAGCACCCTGCAATCGCAGTTGACGGCGATGATGGGCGTGGCTCCTCCCTGGCACACGACCGGCCTGAAGCGGTCGAAGGCGACTGGCCCGACTTCAGTGTCGCCTGGTTCAATGGCATCGCTCTGCCAATGAAAAACGTCCGCGCACGGGCCACCTGCTACGCGCTCTGACAAGCCAGGCGTCACCTCTCCGATGACCGATAAAATGCCTGCGGCTGCTGACCTTCTTTTTGTAACCGTTGCCGTAATCGTTTACGAAAGTAGATGTATTGGGAAGAATTTTGATTGTCACCTGTGGGACATTAGCAGGCAGGATGGAACCGTCGGGATGCTTGTGCTTATGCTGGCGTTTCGGTATACTTATCTCGTAAGCAGGTAACCGAAGCAGGTCGCCTGTGATCTCTCACAGAGTAGCGCAGGAACCCGGAGCAGCAAAGCGGAGTAGAGACGACATGAAGGCAGGTTTCCACCGGCCTGCCTGCCTTGAGGCAGTTATGTTCCACATGCAGCGGAGGCGAAAAGCAAACACCTATGGCCCACAAAGTCACGATACTCGATATTGCACGCCTGGCGAAGGTCTCCACGACCACCGTCTCGCGTGTCCTCCATAACAAGCCGGATGTCGACCCGGCGACGCGCGAGCGCATCCTGCGCATTGTTGAGGAGCAAGGTTTCGTACCCAGCATCACCGCAGCCGGGCTAGCAGCTGGACGCAATCCCCTGATCAGCGTGCTGGTACCGGCCCTGACCTGGCCACTGATTCCCGAACTGCTCCTGAGTGTGGCGTCTGTTGTCGAGAGCACCTCTTATGAAATGGTGCTCTACAGCATCAGCAGCTCTAACCACGAGCGAGACTGTGGCAAAATTATCGACCGTATTCTCGCCACGCGGCTGACCGCCGGGCTGCTGGCCGTTTTCCCGGGTCAGTCTAGCCAGCACCTGACGCGGCTGCGTCGCCAGGGCTTCCCGGTTGTACTCATCGATGACCAGAGTCCGCCGCCGGAGGGCATTCCCTGGATTGGGGCCGACAATCGGCGTGGCGCCTACGAGGCCACCCGCCACCTGATCGAGCTTGGTCATCGGCGCATTGCTCACATCCAGGGGCCGCTCAAGTACTGTGTCTCCCACGAGCGCTATCAGGGCTACTGTGACGCGCTCCAGGAGGCTGGCCTGGAAGTAGACCCTTCGCTGGTTCTGGAAGGCGACTTTATGCCTGCGGGTGGCCAGCGCTGTGCTCTGGCGCTCCTTTCACGCCCCATCAGCGAGCGACCCACTGCCATCTTTGCTGCCAGTGACTACATGGCCTATGGCGTGATCGCTGCTGCCGAAACGCTCGGCCTGCGCATCCCCCAGGATCTGGCCTTGGTCGGCTTTGATGACAACCCCGCCTCTGCCCATGTGCGGCCCTCCCTGACGACGGTGCGTCAGCCGGTGCACGCGATGGGTGAGCAGGCCATCAAACTGCTGTTGGAGATAATCGAGCAGGAGCAAATGCCGCGGCGCCGTCGGCAGAGCATGCCCGCTACCGCCGAGGAGCCGCCGCATGAGGCACCGCGTCTTGTTCTGCCCACCAGCCTTGTGACCCGTGAGTCCTGCGGCGCCCTGCAGCGCCATCCCTCCGCGCTGCTCCCTGAGATCTAGCTCGCCGTTGACTCGCTCGCTCGCTCGCAATGCGGTGGGCCTCTTCTCCCGCCTGCCTGGTCCGTGTTGGCGTTTGCCACTACCTCTGTTCTTCTACTATACTCTCTTGCTCGCAGGTCTTGCCAACCGGACCAGGCGGCACCCTCCCCTCTCAAGGCAGCTCCGTCTCGCCCTTCCTCGCCATCCTTTTGCTCGCTCTGCTGTCCCTTGACCCTGCAGACCGCGCCCGGTAAGATTCTTCTCGAAGAGAACCCCAACCCCCCGGCAGGAACGTGTTTTCTGATAGAGAGGCATTTTCAATGGCTGAAAGGAAGCAACCTTCCTGTAATACCGGGAAGCAGAAATGATAAGGAAGGCCCGATGAATACACCGTTTGTCTTCGGCTGGCAGCAGCTCTTGCTTTTTGCCATCGCAGCCCTCGGCTTAGCCCTGCTTATCTACGCCATTCACGGCGTGGTCCGTGGCGAGAAGGTCTACTACCGCCAAAAGCACCCCTACCGCAGTGAGAAAGAGGCCTGGGAGCACGGATGGTATGACCAACCCCATCGGCGTTTCTTTCGCTATCGGCGGCGCTATCGCGTGGGCCACGGTCTCGGGGGGCTGGTTCTGTTACTGTTCGCGATCTTGCTGCTTTGGCTGACCTCACTGATGCAAACCTATATTGGACTGACCGGCGACATCAAGGTGGCCCAGGTCCGGGCCCATCCGGTTGCCAATATGCCCCACACGATGAATGTCGAGCTGGTTCTCTATGGCCAGGACGGTAAGCAGCTCTCCGATAACTTTTATATTGTGGCCGGCGATGAGTGGATGCTCCAGGGCGACATTGTCAAGTACCCCTCCTGGCTGAATGTCCTGGGCCTCCATTCGGGGTACAAGCTGACGCGCCTGGAGGGGCGCTTTGATGATCCCAACCTGGAGGCAAATGCCAAGCACACGGTCGTGGTCCTGAACGGGGGCGATGATAACTTCTTCCAGACAATGCGCAACCAGCGCGGCGGCTGGCTCTCCAACTTCGTGGAGGCCTCCTACGGCAATGCCGTCTTTAATCCAGCTGATGGCAGCTACGATGTCTTCGTCTCGCAGACCGGCCTGTGGGCGAAACGCACATCCTCTTAGCTGAGCGACAGCGAGCCACAAAGAAAGCCAGGAGAGCGCTTCAACGAGATGAGCGCCCGGCCACAAGGCAGATCGCTGGCGATCGAAACTTCGTCAGGGCCACCGCGCGTCTTGCATCTCGCTTGCGCTCGTTCGTCCGGCAGCCTACCTGTCCTTATCAGCCCTGACGAGAGAGGGAGAGCACCAGCTCACGAGCCGTCTGCCAGGCTGCCGAGTGGGGATCGATGAGGGCAAAGTGATCGACCCCAGGCAGCTCGACGAGCGTGAGCTGATCTCCCGCTGCACGCGCCCGAGCGGCATAATCACGACTGATCTCCACAGGGACACGATCATCCGCCGTTCCATGAATCAAGACCTGGGGAACGCCGAGCGGTAGCAGAGCCGCAGGTGAGGCCAGCTGATAGCGTTCAGGCACTTCGTCGGGGCTTCCTCCCAGCAGCTCAGCAACAGCGTCACGCCCTAGATGGCGCCGCCAGCCAGTCTCTAGATCGACCACACCCGCCAGACTGATCGCGCCCTGCAAGGATAAGGCCCCCTCACTGACAAACAGCTCCCCCCCAGGACCGCTAGCCCGTTGCAGGAACAGAGGCCGCGCTGCCAGCCAGAGGGCAAGCTGCCCACCAGCAGAATGACCAACGGAGACGAGCCGTCTGAGATCAAGATGGAAGCTCTCCGCCATCTGACGCAGGGCGTCGACAGCCCGGGCGACATCCTGCAGAGTGCCTGGCCAGCCTCCCCCTTCGTCGCCCAGACGACGGTACTCGATGTTCCAGGTGGCTAGGCCGTGAGCTGTCAGATCCTCGGCCAGCCCCTGCATGAGAGCGAGATCATAAGGATTGCGCCAGAAGCCACCATGAATCAGCACCACCACGGGATGAGGCCCCGGACCAGATGGCAGATGCAGCTCGCCAAAATGCAGCGACAAAGGACCATAGCTCAGGCGCCTCATCGGCGCTCCGGCAGCGGACGGATTCGTTATGCCCATTGCTGCTTCCTCTCACTCACAAGATGAGCCAGCCCCGATTGGGACCGCGCACTTGTTCAGGATAACAGACGAGCCAGCCGGAAGACAAGCCAGAACTCCTCATATAAAATGAGGAGCTATCCACTCGTCGCAGATAGCTCCTCAGCCGGGATGAATGCCCGGACGAGTCTGGCAGCGGAAGGCCGCGGAAGCACTCCCCGGCCTCTTGTCCTTGCCTTTAGGACACCTCCGTCGTCAACCTGGATTCATCTCGGGCAGCCTGCCTGGCACGACGGGCCGCCATTGCTTCAGCATAGCGCACCGGGTCGGGCGTGTCCGGGCGCAGCGAGCGCGTGGCGCGGACCACAAAATGGACCTCGACGTCCTCGGTCTGGAACATCTCTTTGGCATAGGCAATGGCGTCTTCCTGGCTGAACTCTTTGCAGGAACAGATATCTATATCGACCTCGCCGTACTCGGGCCAGGCATGCAGGCTAATATGGCTCTGGGCGATGATCACAAAGCCGGACATGCCAGAGTCGAGCGGATTCGGTGTCTCGATATCATAGAGGTGCACCGGACTCACCTTCTCCATCCCCACCCGCGCCGGGAATTCGTCCAACACGCGCCTGAGCAGCGGCTCGCTGGTCAAGAGTTCCCGTTTGCAGCCGTACAACTCCAGCATTAAATGCACAAGCATCGGGCTACTCCTCCTGTAGACGTCAAAAGTATGAAATCTGCGAGTCTTCACCCTTACTCGGCCCAGATTGCCAGGTTAGCGACTCGCTGCAATCAATTCAAGTGCCGTTTTGAGCACAAGTGATATTATACGGTAGCAGGTCAACGGAACCACAAGGCGGCTGCGCTCGCACCCAGCCCGTTGGCGCTCTTCTCCCAGGAGAGGGATCTCAGAGCCGGCGTTGAACCAGAAATGCATCCAGCTCCCGAATGATTACTAAGGGGAGCCGTTTCATTGGCCTGCCTCCTCATCTGAACGAGTAATCGAGCTCGATCGTTACAGTATCACTACGGCTGAGCTTAAGTTTCTCTCCATCTGCAAGCAAGCGCACTTCGATCGATCACTGGCCAGCACAGCCCCTCAGCTGGGATCAGCCGGGGAGACATGAGCAGACATATTGCTCCAGAGCAAGCGAGCGGGAAGAGATCAGCTCAGCAATTTGGGGAGGAATGGCGGGCGCTGCATGGCAGCAGTTCAACCGGGGCGCAGAAGCCCAGAGCCACCGCTCCCCAGCGCTCAACAAGCCTGGCGACGAGTGATCCGCTTCGCTCCTGCCAGCCACGCAGCACATCGGGGGCGGAGACGCTGGTGCGGAGAGGACCAGGCCCTGCTACCTGGATAGGTTGCCAGTAAAGGGGCCACCTTGCTTCCGTGGGCGCGAGTGATCTTTGCGCTTGTGCCTCGCTCACACTCAGGTCTGGCAATCCGCCAGGCAGCTCTCTCGATAGAGAGCAACCTCTCCCAGTCATGCTTCCTATTGCGCGAGCCACCCAGCAGGAGCGGCATGAGGCTCGGCTCCTGCTCAAAGAACCGCGCTTTGAGCGCCAGCAGCCCTCTCCTTAAGGCCGGACGGCTCTGGCGCCGCGTGATCTCAGTCAAGAGAGAGGCTAAGGCGGGCCTGGCTTTGCTAACGGCGCGCCGGCTCCGCTGGGGCACTCTCTGAGCTAGCCAGACCTGCATCTTGATCGTGAGGTCGTCGGTTCCCTCCTGTAGCACCGTTTCCAGCGGCTGAGAGAGTGCATGGCAAGGAATGGCACCGCTTCTGCTGAGGATGTACTGCTGCCACTGCTGCTGCTGCGATGTGTCCGTGCCACACACCACGCTTGCCACCACAAAGAAACGTGCTGCCTCCTGCCAGCACGCCATATGATCAGCTTCTGAGACGTGGTGGTCACCTGCTACTGCTCTGCCTGCCTTTACCTGCCGCCACCAATAAAGAGGCAGATGAGAGCCACACCACCAATCGGAGTGGTAGAGACGTTCTTCTGACTGCTCGGATTGTTCAGATTGCTCAGACTGTCCGGATTCCTGGGCCACTGTCTGGTGACCGCGCTGGGTCTGTTGCCGACAATGTGGACTCTGCTGGGCCATAGCTGCTCGTATTGCCAATCCTTTCCTTCCTGGTCGGGTAGGTAGTGGTGCCGGACTCCGGCAAGCCTGGCTTTCAAGCAGGCATACATGCAAATAACTCGCTCTTTGCCAGCCAGACACTGGGACCCGGCAAAGAGAGGGCAGCAGGATATGCCTCGCTCCTTTACTCTCTCTGCCAGTCCGTTTGTCCCGCTCACAGCCTGACAGGCGGTTGGCTTACTCAACCATCGCGCGCCGAATCTCGATGATCTGATCACGCAGCTCAGCAGCTTTTTCAAACTCCAGCTGCCTGGCCGCGGCGCGCATCTGAGCCTCCAGATTCTTGATCAGGCGCAGGGCCTCCTCCTTGGGGATGCCAGCCAGCGCTACAGAGGCTCCCTGCTCCTGCTGACTCCCATCCGCTTCCGCACCGCTCATCGCCTTGATGCGCTCAGAAAGCGTCTTAACCCCTTTCCTAATGCCTCGCGGGGTTATCCCATGCTGCTCGTTATAAGCCATCTGTAAGCGACGCCGGCGGTTGGTCTCATCAATGGCCCGCCGCATAGAGCCAGTGATCGTATCAGCGTACATGATGACTGTGCCCTCAACATGGCGCGCGGCCCGACCGATCATCTGAATAAGTGAGCCTTCCGAGCGCAGGAAGCCCTCCTTATCTGCGTCCAGGATCGCCACAAGCGAGACTTCTGGGAGATCCAGGCCCTCGCGTAAGAGGTTAATGCCCACCACCACATCGTAAACCCCCAGGCGCAGATCGCGCAAAATGTCGACACGCTCGATGGTATCGATCTCGGAGTGCAGATAATGGACTTTGATGTTCAGCTCCTGCAGGTAGTCAGCCAGATCCTCGGCCATCTTTTTGGTCAGGGTGGTGACCAGAGCGCGCTGCCCCTTCTCGACCCGCCGGCGAATCTCAGCTACCAGATCATCGACCTGGCCCCGCGTTGGGCGCACAACAATCTCAGGATCAACCAGCCCCGTCGGACGAATGATCTGCTCGACAATCGCCTCGCTGTGCTCGTACTCATAGGAACCAGGCGTGGCTGAGACGAAAATCGCCTGGTTGATCTGGCGCTCAAACTCGGCGAAGGTCAGCGGGCGATTATCGAGCGCCGAGGGTAGGCGGAAGCCGTAGTCAACCAGCACCTGCTTGCGCGCACGATCGCCCTCGTACATGCCACGCACCTGGGGCAAGGCAATATGCGACTCATCGACCACCAGCAGGAAGTCATCGGGCATGTAATCAAGCAGCGTCCAGGGCGGCTCACCCGGAGCCCGTCCCGCCAGGTGCCGCGAATAGTTCTCGATGCCCGAGCAGATGCCGGTCTCGCGCAGCATCTCGATGTCGAAGTTCGTCCGCTGCTTCAGACGGGCCGCCTCCAGCAGCTTCCCCTCGGCCTCCAGTTCAGCCAGGCGCTCCTGCAGCTCGGCCTGAATCGACTCGATGGCCCGGTTGAGGCGCTCGCGCGTCGTGACCCAGTGCTTGGCTGGATAGATGTCCAGACGCTGCCGTCTCCCCAGTACTTCCCCAGTCAGCGGATCGATCTCAGTCATGCGCTCAATCTCATCACCAAAGAACTCAACCCGTACCGCCACATCCTCATAGGCCGGAAAGATCTCTAGCACGTCGCCGCGGACACGGAAGCGCCCCCGCGTAAAGTTGGTGTCGTTGCGCTCATACTGAATCTCGGTGAGGTGGCGCAGGATCTTATCACGCCGCCGCTCCTCTCCAACACGCAGCGTAAGCACTACCTCACCGTACTCTTCCGGGCTGCCCAGACCGTAGATGCAGGAGACCGAGGCCACAATCAGGACATCGCGCCGCTCAAAAAGGCTCCTGGTCGCTGACAGACGCAGCTTCTCTATCTCTTCATTGAGGAGACTCTCTTTCTCAACATAGGTATCGGTACGTGGAATGTAGGCCTCTGGCTGATAGTAGTCATAGTAAGAGACAAAGTATTCTACTGCATTATTCGGAAAAAATTCCTTGAACTCACTGTAGAGCTGTGCCGCCAGGGTCTTATTAGGGGCCAGCACCAATGTTGGGCGCTGCACCTGCTCGATGACCTTGGCAACCGTATAGGTTTTGCCGCTGCCCGTGACTCCAAGCAGGGTCTGCATGTGGTAGCCTTTTTTGAGGCCCTCGACGAGCGCTGCTATGGCCTGCGGTTGATCGCCGGTTGGTGTGAATGGCGCTTCTACTTTGAACTCCGGCACAGATCTTGACCCCTTTACCTTTACGTCTCTTCGCGCTAGCCTGCCGATTCTTCTCTGTTCTGCTGTCTCTTCGTTTGCCTCAGCTTGAGCTTATGGCCGAGTCTCCAAAAGTCCTCACCATTATATCACCTTCTCTCCGCAGTAGCGACCCTCTCTTTTCTCTGGTATCTGGCGCTGACTGCCTGGCGCCAGGCTTGCCCCTTGTACTCGGCCCCCCGGTCTGGGACTCTGGGGGCAAGACCGATGTATGCCGCCCTTACCAGGCGTTATGTTAGAATGGTAGCAAGAGGCCAGGGGAAGAAGAAGCCCCCCTGCCTTTGTCACTACGCCAAGCCCAGAGAGAGTACCCACCCAAGGAGTCTTTGGTTATGGCGCAGGATTCGCCATTGTGGTCTTGCCCCCGCTGCGGCGCCCCGGCGAGACCCGGCCAGCGCTTCTGCCCTCACTGCGGCCTGAGTGCGGAAGAGGCTTTCTCTTACCAGATCGCCCAGCCGTCGCAGTCCAGACCTGGACAGCAGACGCCGGCAACGCCTGCTGTGGCTGCGCGCCCGCTTGCCAGGCGGCTTCCCCGGCAACGCTGGCTGCTCCCTGTGCTGCTTGCCCTTGTCGTCCTCGTTGTCCTCGGTTATGTCGCTGCTGGCCTGGCCGGGGTCTCTGTCCCTGGCTTCCGCAGTCAGGCCCAGGGACCAGTGACGACGTTGCAGCTCGATACTACGGTGACTTATGCGAGCGCGCGCATCATCATCCAGCGCGTTCAGCAGGCGCAGACCTTTGCCGATGATCCACACGCTACTGAAGACGGGATGGTGCGCGTCTTCTTGCACGAGGAGAATCCCACGGCCAGCCCCATTGTGTACAATCTTTACCAGTCTGCCCATCTGCTCGTGCCCGGCAAAGGCGAGCAGGCCCCTCTGCTTGTGACCGCTAATGGCTCGCTCGCTCCCCAGGCGAGCCGCAACAATCTGCTGGACTTCGCAGCTCCGCAGAATATCCCCCTCAGTAAGCTCATGCTGCGCCTGGGTACGGACAAGGAGGCCCAGATGGATATTCCTCTGACCAGGAAGCCGGATCTCTCACGCTACGCTCCCCGCAGTGTGAAGCTGCATACGCAATTGCAGTACTTCGGGCTGAATTGGACTGTGACCGGGGCTGCGCTGACCTGGAGCACTGAGGGCCAGCAGGCCCCACAGGGCAAGGTTTTCTTGACTCTGACGCTGACAGTTGAGAATACGCTGGCCCAGACGGCGATTCCCGGCTCCCCGTACGATTATCTCCGTCTTCAGACAGCCAACGGTGACAGAATTGCCCCAAGCTATAGTACGCTGCCCGTGGCCTTCTCCCAAGGAGCCAACAACCAGGGCGGTACCGTCACTTTTACTGTTCCTCAGAAGGATCAGCAATTTACCCTGATCATGGGCCAGTCCAGTAGCGGCATGCAGAGCACAAGCGCGACGATTCGCCTGCTATCCTAGCCTGCCTCGACTGCCCAAGCTGGTCGGCATTGGCAGGCCGTCCGCTCATAGTGACGGCGAGTAGGGATCAAAGGCGAGCAAGCGCGGAAATGGGGAAGAGACCAGACGGGCCAGCCCCGGTAGCCGGCCAAAAGTGCCTGTCCCAGGAAGGAAGGAGGTTGCACCTTCCAGGGACAGGCAGCAATTGTGTTCCACAGGAGCAGCGAAAAGCAGCGGTTTCTGACTCACTCTGGCGCTTAGTCCAGCAGGAAGCTGCCCATCAGCTCACGTCTGAGGGCTGCCTTGCTTTCTTCGTCAAGAGCCGTGGGTGTAGGAGCTGCCGGCCCGCCCTGCGCCGGAGCCGGTTCGTGCTCGCGTGAAGGCTCCGCACCCTGCGGCCCGGTTGATCCGGGATCAGCACCCGCGCTGGCAAATGCTCCCAGCGGCCCCGTAGCTGCGGCAGCGAACTCATCAAGTAGTATTTCTTCAAGATAAGAAGGGGAGAGGCGTGGCCCCTCCAAGGGCGAAGCCTGGACCAGGGGCAAGGATTGAGCCATCTGCTGGGCCTCCAGCGGGCCGATCGAGGCTCTGATCTGCGTGATTTCCACAGGACGCTCCTCTGCCGGCGTTAGTCCTTGTGGACCCTGTCCCTCAGAATGCTCTTCCTGCCACTCTGGTTCCTGCTGGTAGGACGGCATTATGGCCATGTATTCAGGCTGCGCAGCAACCGCCGGCGCAGGAGCGGTGACCTGCCGCTCTACCGCACCCACGACAGCCAGGGGATAGCGCACCCCCAGAATCTCCACAAAAATTCCTCGCCCCTCACGCAGGTCCTGCAGCTGCTGACGCAGCTCGCGATTCTCTCTTTCAAGCTCTTCTAATAAACGCTGTTGGGTATAGATTGCTTCTAGCAGACGATCAAAGGTATCGCCACTTACTGCCATAGTATTCAGTTTCTCCTCTCCAGTTGCAGACCTGACGATCCGATCAGCCACGACCAACCGCTGCCCGCGAACGCTGGAGACAGACAAGATAGAGACGGACCATACCCCTTATTTGTACTTGACCCGCTCTCCTCCATGCCCCAGTTTGAGACAACCGCCGCTCTCTTGCCTCGTCCAGGCGCTGCTTCGGCCACCTCTCCCGCCACGCCACCAGGCAGATGCGAGCGCCTGTCACCAGGTCTGTCCGACCAGTGAAACAACGTGATTACCCGAGAAACATTTCTTTGGCTTAGAACGGTTGAGCGGCAGCGAAGTAACAATGGCTGCGCTTTGACCAATGGCCCCGACTGAGACGTTTTCCCCTTGCCCCGGGTGAAGATTGCATGTTACAGTTATAGCCGGAACTACCGACGCGGCGGCTCAGGTTCCTACCCCTATTGGGTTAACCCAAAAAGGGGAGGGGCACACCCCAAGATCCTCTGAGCTCAGCTAAGGACTCTACAATGCAGGAATCGGTGACACAGGCAACAACAACAGACCAGTCGCAGGAGCATCAGCCAGGCCGTGGCCGCCTCGGCCCCCTGCTTTGCTGGGCGGTCGTCTTCGCCGACATCGGCACCTCAGTGTACTATACACCCGGCATCCTCTACGTTACTGTGGGGAAACTGGCCGGGTTCTTTGTCCTCCTCACAATGTTCGTCTTCGTACTGCTCACCCTCAAGTACGCTGAGGTCTCGGCGCGTTTCCCCCAAGGTGGCGGCGTTGTCAGTGTGGCAGCCCACGCCCTGAATCCCTGGTTCGGCGCCTTGGGCGGTATGTTCATTCTCGTGGACTACTTCTTGACGGCGGCTTTGAGCTGTCTCTCAGGCATCTTTTATTTCAGCGTTGTCTTCCCAGCCCTGGGGCCTAACGCTCTCTGGATCACGATCGCCGTGCTGGCCCTCTTGGGCTTTCTGAACTGGATCGGCATCACAGAAAGTGCGACGGTGAGCTTGATCGGCGCCTTGATCGCCTTTGTTAGCGATCTGGCCATTCTCGTCACGGTCTTTAGCCATATCTCGCCCGCTGAGGCCCTCCAGCTCTTCGAAAGCATGTTCGCGGGCAACGCCGTGACCCCGGTCAAGCTGCTGGTCGGCTTCGGAGGGGCCTTTCTGGCTTTCTCGGGCCTGGAGAGTATCTCTCAGCTGTCGCCGGTTATGAAGACACCACGCAAAAGGGTCGCCGGCCTGGCGCTGCTGGTGGTCGTCGTTACGATCGGCCTCACCAGCCCCCTGCTGACAACTTTCTCTACGCTCCTGCAACCTCAGGAGGCGGCTGACCCCCTCAAGAATAGCCAGCTTGTCTCGCTGCTGGCCGGCCACTGGGGCAATATCTGGCTCCAGAGTGAGGTGGCAATCAGCGCTAGCGCTTTGCTGGTCTTCGCGAGTAATACTGCGATTATCGGCGCTTACCATGTTTTCATGGCCCTTTCGCGCATGGAGTTCTTGCCCTCCTTCGTGCTGAAGCGGAACCGCCTGCGTGGCACACCTCACTATTCGATCGCCCTGGCTACCGGCGTTCCAATCCTGGTCTTGTTGTTGGTTCACGGCCAGCTGGACTTGCTCGGCGATATGTACGCCTTTGGCCTGCTGGGAGCCTTCTCGTTGACCTGCCTCGGCCTGGATGTCGTTCGCTGGCGCGAGCGCCACACGGCGCAGAATCGCGCTGCCGCCCTGGCAGAGCTGCGCGCGAGCAGCCAGAATGGTCATGCACCTACAGAGACGGATCTGGCGCTCACTTCCGAGAGTGGCCTGGCCCTTAATGGCCACCATGAGCTTCAGGCCCCACGACACCCCACTCACGGCGAGATTGTGGAGCGCTCCGAGCGCTCGTACGAGGGCTGGCGCGGCCTCTGGTATACCATCGATTTCTATCTGGGGATCATTACCACTTTCCTGGTGACACTGGCCTGGTCGATTAATCTGGTGGCCAAGCCACTGGCTACGGCCTTCGGCGGCTCGGTCGCTCTCCTGGGCATGGGGGTAGCTTTCTATAACTACCGCAGCCACCGCCTGATGGGCCGCCTGCCTGTGCCAGTAACCACAATTGAGGACCACCTCCACGGCTCCATTCTGGCTGTGCTGACAGCCCACAATCCTCATAACGAGGATGTGATCCGTACAGCAATCCACAGTGCCGACGGGCGCCCGGTGGTCTTTCTCTATGTCGGCGAGCCGCGCGTGGCTCGCACGCCACGCCTCTTCGAGGTAGTTGATCCCTACCTGGAGGATGAACAGGCCAAAGAACTCTTCGGCAAGGCCGAGAGCCAGGCTCGCCGCGCTAAAATCAGTACTCGCCGCTACGTCTACCGCCCCTATGAGCCGGGAACAATCGCCCGCGTCTGGCAGATCGTTCACCCTCACGATACGATTGTTCCCGCGAACGAGGTGCCCAGGATCGAGGATATCAATCCCGATCGCATCAGTTACGAGATTACGCCAGGTGGCGGCATGCAGGTCGCACATATGGTGAAGCGTTGGTAAAGTAATGAGGTCGGCAGGCGTTCAAGAGGCCCTCAGCTAGAGGGCGCCGCCGCTCGACTCATGCCAACCGGTCGCCTCAATGCAGAGTGGGCACAGAGCCATGCCCACTCGTAGGGGAGCAGGGCCCACAGCCTGGCCGAGCGACTCGCGCGGTCGCCACTGTCCGCCTCGCTCGGGGCTGCGGTTCTAACCGTGGTACAATAAAGGTTGTGAACTCTCTCTAGCTGAGCTACGCTGACAGATCCTGTTTACCAACGTATTTGTCGCTGTTGATGGAGGAAGGAGCAACACGTATGAACGAGCGCATTCGCGAGATTCTAAGCTGGTACGCCGGCGAGAACCCCGGCGTCTTAACGAACCTGGCCCGTATTCTGAATCATGGCCGCCTGGGAGGAACCGGGAAGCTGGTGATCTTGCCAGTCGATCAGGGCTTCGAGCATGGCCCTGCGCGGAGCTTCGCGCCGAACCCGGCTGGCTATGATCCTCGCTACCATTTCCAGCTGGCGATCGAGTCTGGCTGCAATGCCTACGCTGCCCCCCTGGGCTTCCTGGAGGCCGGCGCCGCAGAGTTCGCTGGCGAGATCCCTCTCATTCTGAAGTGCAATAACCACGACCTGCTCTACGAGTCACGCGATCCTCTGCCAGCTCTCACTTCGAGCGTCGAGGATGCTCTGCGCCTCGGTTGCTCGGCGATCGGCTTTACAATCTATCCCGGCTCGGCTGCCCGCGATACGATGTATGAGGAGCTGCGCGAGCTGACTCGCCAGGCCAAGGACCACGGCCTGGCCGTGGTGGTCTGGTCCTATCCCCGCGGCAGTGGCCTGAGCAAGGAGGGCGAGACAGCCATCGATGTGGTCTCCTATGCCGTGCATATCGCCGCCCAGCTCGGCGCAAACATCATTAAGGTGAAGCTCCCCAGTGAGAAGATTGAAAAGCCGGAGGCGCAAAAGGTTTACCAGAAGTATGAAATTCCGATCGCTACCCTGGCTGATCGCGTGCGCCATGTCGTCCAGAGCGCCTTTAATGGCCGGCGCATTGTGATCTTCTCGGGCGGGCCGGCGGCTGCCGACGAGCAGGTCTTTGAGGAGGTGCGCGCCATTCGCGATGGCGGCGGCTTCGGCTCGATCATTGGTCGCAATTCTTTCCAGCGCCGCAAGGAGGAGGCCCTGCGCTTCCTGAGCACCGTGATGGGCATCTACGAGGGGTCGAGCCGCTAGGCGTAGCTGTCCTGCCCACAAGCGCGCTGGGTTGCGTTGTCCAGCGCTGCTGCCTGAAATGTCCCTGGGGCGGGTCACTTTGGTTTGGAAGCGACCCGCCCTGGTTATTGCTTTGGCTCAGCGCTAGAATGGGCAGCAAGCAGCTCGGCCCGCCTCAGCGCTTGACCTGGCTACCTGTTTTTCTTTTCCAGAATGGCTTGTTTCCCTCACCATCCTGCCTTCTTGTTCGCTTGTTTGCCTCTTTTCGCCTTGTCTGGACTGCCCCTTGAGCGGGTTTGCTCCGCGTTGACTGCTCTGCTAGCGCGCTCCCCGGACCTGCTTGATGGCGAGGGTGCCGATGGCAAAATAGAGCGTGGTCACAGCAAAGAGGACAGTGTAGCCGAGATGATTGGGCAGGCTCTGCAGTAGCTGGAGGATGACGCCGCCGATGGCCGTCCCTATGACCTGGGGGAGAATGCCCATCATTGACCAGAAGCCCATAAATTTACCGGCCTCGTTGGTTGGTGGCAGCACATCGGTGGTCAAGGCCCAGTCGACGCTCGTGTAGGCCCCGAAGCCGATACCGAAGATGAGACCCGCAATTAAAGCTCCATATTGGGTCTGAAAGAAGATGAAGACCAGACAGACAATGGCCATCATTGCCCCAGAAAGATAGACCAGTCCTTTACGGCCCCAGTGATCCGAGGCCCAACCGCCGACGATCGAGGTCAACAGAGCCGTGAGCAAGAGCGCCGGTTGAAAGACGAGTCCGTTGAAGAACTCACCCGAGAAAGGGGTATTGTAGATAATGGTCCGTACCCCGGGCCCTCCCAGAACGTTGTCAAAGTAGTATTGCAGGAAGTAGTAGACGGTCCAGATCCCCATCATGACAAGAAGCCTGGCGAGCAGTACCCAGGCCATGTCAGGATAGTGGAGGGGATTGAAGAGAAAGCGTCTGACGAAGCGTCTGAAGCTGAAACGCTCCTGACCTACCAGGGAGAGGGGCGTTTCTTTGACGGTGAGAACCGTGTAGGCAACGAAGATGATCTGGACAGCAGCAATAAGGAGGAAGATCTGAACAATCTCTTGACGGTAAACGGGAAGGGGATCGTGCTTGTTGACAATGGCTCCAGCTACCAGCGAGCCGACGGCTGTTCCCAGGAGCGAAAGAAGTCCATTGAAGCCGGCAGCAAGGCCACGCTGGCTCTGGGGAACTTTGTCAGCAATGATAGCGCTCCAGGGAGAGTTAGCGACGTTGTTGGTGATCTGGAGAAGAATGAAGAGGACGGCAAAGAGGACGAGCAAGGCCGTCGAGCTGGCCCAGCCGGGGGCAAAGGCGAAAGCTACCAGGACGACGATATTGAAGATGGTGCCGATGATCATGAAGGGACGCCGCCGCCCCAGGCGGAAGGTGGCATAGTCAGAGATGGCCCCGATCAGCGGATTGACAATTACGGCGACAATGGTCCCCCAAAGAACAACAGTGGTGAGGTTGATGGCTTCCTGGCTGACCGGCAGGAATTTGGCCACCATGCTGGGGATGACAATGGCCAGCAGCGCCTGCCAGTGAAAGTTGTTGGCGAACCAAAAGACGTTGATGTTAATATGTTCGAGGAGCGACACTCGACGGATGGGAAGCTCCGCAGCCGCTGCGGCGCTCATGGCCACTTCGCCTGAGTCTTTGCCGATTTCCATGAGGTTTCTCCCCCTCTCTTCTCTTGGCCTGGGTCTGACCTCCGGTCTGGCTGACGGCTCAGACACGGGTGAGAGACCAGCTGATCTGCCTTGCCAACGCTGGCGGCACACTACATTGCCTCTCCCTCTGCCCGTGCTTATAGCAAGACTGTACCCGCTCCTCTGCACATCTGTCAAGTCTTGACTCTCTATGCCCTCTTCTGCCCGCATATGACCCCGGCTGCCAGGCACTTGACGCCCCGCTCTCTGGCTGGCATCCTTTTTCTGCGTGGAGCAGGGAGATGGTCCAGGCGACAATCGCCAGCGGCGGCCTCTCCGGGACCGCGTCGCCAGGCTGCGGCTTCGCTCCGTGATCCGCAAGTCTGGTCATGACTGCTCGTGCTTGCTCCAGTCTGGTTAGCAAGGAAGGGTTCTTGATGCACTTTTTCTCATTTGAAACACGACGCAGTGCACCCTGGCGTATTTTTGCAGCCTGTCTGACGCTGCTGATTCTGACAGTGCAATACACGAATTATAGCCCGCTGATCCCCGAGCTGCGAGCCACGCTACAGATCAGCGCCGGTGAGGTCGGCCTCTTCTCAACCCTCCTCTTCCTGGGTCTTTCCCTGGCCTATTTGCCTGCAGGCGTGCTGATCGATCGCTACGGCGCTCGTCCGGTGCTGCTGGCCTCGACGCTGCTGGCCACCGGCGGGGCTTTGTTGTTTCCCTTGATTCCACACTTCGGCTGGTTGTTGGCGATGCGGCTCGTGACGGGGTTGGGAATCGGTGGGGCTTTCGTGGCGGGCGCCAGCGTGGCGGCAGGCACTGGTCGCCTGGCGGCCCTGGGCCAGGGTCTCTACGGCGGCTCAACTCAGGTCGGGGCGGGCCTGGGCCTGCTCCTGAGTCCTTATCTTGCACGGCTGTTCGGCTGGCGCGGTGCTTTCTTTTGCTGGGGCTTGCCGGGCCTGCTCGGCGCGGTGATCTGGCTGCTGGTGGACGTTGAGGAGCAGCGCCCGCTGCGCCAGGGAGGACTCAGAGACGGGCTACGTTCGAGAGCGGTTTGGAGTCTGGGACTGGCCCACATGGGGACCTTCGGTTTGGGGAACGCCATCGCTACCTGGCTCGCACTCTACCTGGTGCAGTTGGATCACCTGCCGCTGACGCTCGCAGCGACCTGTGGCTCGCTGGCCTTGCTGAGCGGCATGCTCTTCCGTCCGTTAGGGGGCCTGGTCCTTGGGCGGCACTGGCTGGGAAGTATCACCCTCCTGCGTCTGATGGCCTTGCTCTGCTCGGGAGGTGTCATCTGCCTGGCACTGCCCTGGCATAGCACCCTGCTGAGCGGAATCGGCATCACTTTGACAGCGATTGGCTCTAGCGCTCCCTACGCGGCCATCTTCAATGAGGCCGCTTCGCTGCGCAGCGTTGGCAAAGGCGTGGCCCAAAGCCTGGTGAGCGTGATCTCTTCGCCTACGCTGATCATGGGTCCACCCCTGATCGGTTTCTTGCTCGACCAGACGGCCAGTTACAGCGACGCTTTCGGGACAATGCTCCTCTTTAGCGCCGTGGCCATTGTTGCCGCACTGGTCGCTGGACCAGCTACCGCCCGCGAGCAGTGGAGCGCCTCCTATCCTGCGATTGACCCTATTCAAGGCGCAGCGACTACCTCGGATGACCCTTTGCCCTCCACTCGCAGCGAATGACTGGCAGCAAACCTGCAGCCAGCTGGCCTCGATTTTAGCCAGCACGCGCGATGGTGGTCCCTGTGAGAAAAGTACTTGACAAATGGCAAAGGGTAGGATATGATACTTGCCGTCAGCAAGTGAGTCGCTCATGTGGCGCATTCGTCTAGCGGTCTAGGACACCGCCCTCTCAAGGCGGAGATCACGGGTTCAAATCCCGTATGCGCTACCCCTTCCTGCCCGAGGCGTGCGCCTCGGGCCTTTTACTGTTGCGTGCTCCTTTCTCCTTCTCTACCGCACCACCGTCTTAGCAATCAAGCCATACGCTCGTCTGTATCCATCCCCCTCCCCTCCGATCCGCTGCTTTCGCAGGAGAGTACTCCAGGGCTTCGGCCCAGGCGGCCTTCAACCACCTCACTGCCGGGCTTTTTCACCGGAAACCCTTGACAGATGGCCACGAATAAGGTATGATAACCGCTGCCAGCAGGTGAGCACCTGCTGACGCAAGTGAATCGCTCACGTGGCGCATTCGTCTAGCGGTCTAGGACACCGCCCTCTCAAGGCGGAGATCACGGGTTCAAATCCCGTATGCGCTACCCTTCCTGCCCGAGGCTCACTGGTCGGCTACGCCTCGGGCCTTTTACTTTTGCTTGCGCGGCAGCTCCAGCGCACGACCTTACGCAAGGAGAGGTCCTTTTCTCTTCTCGCCACCGCTGGCTTTTGCTATAGTTATTAACAGGGCACCGCACCCGTTCATGCAGCGGGCACTGCACTACCTACCTGGCCAGTGACGCTGGCTCCCGGATCAGCTGGCCCGTGCCAGGCTGATGACAGCAGGATCTCGCTCGCCTGCCCCTTGCTATCTCTCCATGACGAAAGGGATGTCTTTCTATGTATAAAAAGGTTGTTACGGGTCTGGTACTTCTGGGACTCCTCACACTGGTTCTGGCAGCCTGCGGTATTCGCGATACCGCCGCGGGTGCTGCAAACACTGGTCCGACGGTGAAGATGAGTTCAACAGCGTTCGAGGTAACGCAGATCACCATCAAGAAGGGCCAGGCGCTTACTCTGGTGGACGATGTGGCCGTTCCTCATGTGATTAAAAACGGTGTCTGGAAAGGCTCTAACCCCGCAGTGGAGAAGGAGGGTGGCGCCCCCACAGTGGATCTGAACTTCAATGGAGTTCAGGGCGAAAGCGCCAGTACTCCGCCTTTCACCACCGCTGGCACCTATCATCTGCTCTGTACCATCCATCCCAATATGCAGCTTACTGTGATCGTCCAGTAGCAGGACCAGCGAGGCCGTTCCCAGACTAGCCAGAAACCGCACGGTTTGTGCATGAGCAGGAGGCCGCTGAAGGCGCCCCTTTGATGTGGAACAGCGGCCCACCGCATAGAAGCGAGAGGGCCGGGTCGCCGGAGATCGCTCTTTCCTGCCACTGAGGACAGGAAGCCCTCTGGTCCGCCGGCCCTCGCATTGAGGTCTTCTTCCCCCCAGGTCTCCCTTGCCATCGGATGCCGTTGCTTCCTCCCCCGAGCTATCTCCCCAGGCGAGCAGCAGCCGCTACTGCGGGTCCTACTTACCCGCTAGTACTTTTTGTCACAAGCAGCCGCTGATCTGTGGCTGGACAGGGCCAGTATGCTATACTCAAGTCAGCCTAAGCAGCGGCCCCTCCTCCGGCAGCCTGAAATGCTGGCTGAATAGAAAGCAGTTGCTGCTATCTTGTAGATGATGACTGATGAAGAGGACACCTTTTCCTTCTTCCATTTATAAAAGTGTATTGAAGTTTAGCTCTCTGGGTCTGTTTTTAGCTTTTTGCGCAGTAATTGCAGCCTGCGGCAATAATAGCTCGCAAGCGAACCTGGAGAGTCCGAGCGCAACGGCTACCATTGTCTTTGGCACGAACGATTCTCCCACACCGTCCCTGCCAGACTATCTCTGTGGCGCGTGGGCAACCGATACAACACCGCGTCTCAGCCAGACTAAGATGATCATGGTTTATGCGAAGTTTGTGCACACCGTCGATGGGAACCCTGTGGGAGTGGGAGATGCAACTGCGACAGCCACAGTGCGCTGGTGGGATGGCAGCAAGACGACGCAAACAGCGCAAACAACCAGCGACGGCCTGGCCGTATTTTCAGTCCCACCCCGAGCGGACTCGATCGGTAAGCTGACGCTGGTGAATGTGACCTTCAGTAAAGCAGGGACGCCAGGCTGCACTGTGCCTCAGCCCGCCTATTTCACAATTAGTGAGGGCGCGGCACCCACAGTGACCAGGACGGCTAGCCCGCAGGCAACCGGCAGCCCGACGCAGGGGACGCCAACGGCTACGGCTACTGCCTCTCCCTCGCCGTCCCCAAGCGTGACGGTCACCGTGACACCTCCTCCTGGCTCACCCCGGGGAACGGTCACACCTCGTCCGTGAGATCTTTCTCTGGCTCGCTTGCCAGGTAGCGAGTTGAGGAGCGACCCGGCCCAGCGCTCGAAGGCACGCAGGCATAAGATGCCAGGAGCGTCTGAGGCCGGGCCGCTTTTTTGCCTGCACTTCTCTTCTCTCAGGAGCGTTTCCCGCCACTGTCCCGGACGACACAAGGCTAGATCCCTTGAAACCTCTCTTAATTCGAGGCATAATTGCTGTAGAGAGAACTGTACCGGCGTGATATGCTTCTACCTCGCTGCTCCTTCAAGCAGGTTAAGAAGCGTGCTATACTATCATGTGATAGATAGTGTTTGCTGATATCTCTCCATTGTTCAAGACGAAGGCTGTTTCAGGCGTATTTAGATATAGGAAAAGTACCATGACACGCTCTTCAGAGGAGAGACCACCCGAGCGACGTATTCCAACCCCCGACGAGAGTCAGCACTCAGCCAACGAGTATGAGGCCGCCTCCGCCAGCACGCTCAAGTCGTGGTCAAGCGGTCAGAACCGCGAGATCGGCCTGGCCCAGGCCCGTAACCTTCAACGCCAGCTTGTCATACTGCGCGAGGAGAATAAGCGCCTGCGCGGTGAGCTGGCCGAGCAGCGCGCCGAGCTGGAACGCCTGGTCACCGCTTATAACGCCCAACAGGCCAGCTTCGATGAGGAACTGGCCGCCCTGAAAGAGGGACACCAGCAACAGATCGAACAGTATCAAGCCCACCTCCGCGATATGTTGGCTGAGAATCGCCAACTCCAGGCGGAGAAGCAACGCATTCAAGAGCAGTATAAAGATCTTCAGAGGAGTTTTCAGCAGTCAGTCGAGGAAGAAGCCCACAAAATGATTGCTGAGGCGGCCAATACGATCATCATGCGCCCTGAGCATGTTCCTTCCCTGCTTCAGGATGTTAAAAAGACAATTGAGTTGCAGATACGCCAGGAAGAAGATAAACAGGCCGCCGCCACCCTCTATCTGATCCGCAATGCCCAGCTCCGGGCCCGCGAGCTTGAAGAGGAGCTGGCCCGCGAACGCCAGCAAATCGCCAGCGAGCGCCAGCAGCTTTTGCAGATGCAGCAGAGTATTCGCGAGCAGGCCGAGCTCCGCTACAAGACCCTGACCTCCCACCTTGGCGGACGCTGGTCGTTGGCTGTGACCCTCTCGGTTCTCTTGCTCATCGTACCTCTTCCAGTGCTTCAGTCGCTCTTCTACTTCGTCTTACACTTCTCAACAGCTGTTTCCTTCTACGTCCCAATTCTGATCTGCCTGGGACTGGTCGCCATCTTCGCCCGCCTCCGCGTCGCAATGGCAACATACTACGCCAGCGCTCCTAGAAAATCTTCTACTTCTAAAACTTGATATACTGCAAGCATAGGAGATGTGGCTCATAGCAACTCCCTTCTTGCCCTTCTCTCCCCTATTTTTCTTGTATAACAAGAAAACCTGAATTACTCTAGACAAATCTTTGTCTTTCATGTACCCTATTCAGAGGGAGAGTAACAACTCCCTAGTCTACGGTCGCTGCCCCCGTTCGTGGCAAGGAAGGAACGGAAAGGGGAAGGTTATGTCGAATCAGTTGCAACTGGAACAGGCCACTGAACAGGACGAGATCATCAATGAGGTCTGCGACTTAGCCAGCAAGCTGGCCAGTGTCTTCCATGAGCCTCCCTGCTACTGGACCGCCGCCATGCTCCGCAAGTGCTATCAGCAATCATACCTGGCTTTCTCCGAGGCGCTACGCTCGCCCAGGGAGCAGCGTCGGCACTGGTGGGTCATTCACTATGCAGACATGGCGCTCTATGCGCTCTGTTGCCGCGCTGAAGGAAGCTTTGAGGAACTGGAGGACTTTCAGGATGTCACCCAGGCCCTCAATCGCACCTATGGGTATCGCATCACCCTCCGGCAGGCCGCGAATGCCGCTATTGCTCGCCATTCGCTCTACCTGCGCGGCTCCCTGCCCTCGCGCGAAGAGACTCGGCGCGCCGTGTTGGAGGCTCTTCACATTGAAGCCTGACGCCTGTCCCTGGCCCGGCTTCTTCTCTCCCTCTCGTGGTCCAGTCCAAGCATGCCGTCAGCTCACTTGGTGTCTGGCTTTCGCCTGCGCCGCGCCGCACCGCTTTTCCTCGCCGCTCGGCAGACACAGGCGAGAGCTGACGGCACCCCGGTCGTAACCTAGGCCAAGACGCTGAAGCTTCGCCGCCTTTCTGTGAGTGTATTACTTGGGGCCAGGCCAGGGCGGGACTGCGAGCCTTGCTTACACAGCCTGCTCGTTTCTTTTCCGCCATCGCCTGGTCCTCCTACTTACTGATCTCTGCCGTCGATCGTTCCGTTGGGCACGCGCCTGATAGCCTGCCCGTCTTCGCCGGCAGAGCGCTGATTGAGATGTTTCTGGCCAGATAGCAAGATAGCAGCTGGCCAGCCTCTCTGCTACAATGAGGGTAGGGAACACAGAAGACCGCTGGCCGGCCCTTTTCCTTATCCGCAACGTGCCCCTGATCTGATTTAAAAAGACCGGTCCAGACGCCAAGGAAGCAGGAGAGACCTCGATGGCAAATGGTACACAGGTAGAACCCTCCCTTCAGCCTCACGTTATCTGGCAGGATGGTATTCATCCTGAGCCTTGCATTGTGGTCATTTTTGGAGCTACAGGCGATCTGACCCGACGCAAGTTACTCCCAACCCTGGCCCACCTGATGCATGCCCACCCGCAGCCAGAGGGCTTTATGGTGGTCGCTTTCGCCCGTCGCCCTTTCACACAGGAGCAGTGGCGCCAGTTTGTTGTACAGGCTCTCGCTGAGAATAGTCCACCCGAGTTGGGCCTGGATGAGGAGGCCAGACAGTCCTTCGCTCAACGCACTTTCTATTGCCAGGCGAGCTTGAACGAGTCTGCAGGTTATCAGAAACTTGCTCAGCTACTTGAACAGTTGGATCAGCAGTATCAGACCCGCGGCAATCGCATCTTCTATCTGGCTATCCCCCCCGATCTCTACGCCCCAGTGGTGCACCAGCTTGGCGAAAGCGGCCTCGTCCATCGCCCCCACGGCGGTCACCGCCCCAACCATCATGGACCCTGGAGCCGCGTGATCATCGAAAAGCCGTTTGGGCACGATCTCCCTTCTGCTCAGCGACTCAACCGCGAAATTGCCCGCATTTTGCACGAGGATCAGATATACCGGATCGACCACTATATGGGAAAGGAGACAGTGCAGAATATTCTGGCGATGCGCTTCTCAAATGGCGTCTTTGAGCCGCTCTGGAATCAGAAGTATATCGATCACGTGCAGATCCTGGTTGCAGAAGATATCGGTACCGGCGGGCGGGCCGAGTACTATGATAAGGCCGGAGCCATTCGTGATATGGTACAAAATCATATCTTCCAGGTGCTCTGCTTGACGGCAATGGAGCCTCCCGTCGCCTTTGAGGCTGACGCCATTCGCGACGAAAAGGTGAAGCTGCTGCGCGCTATTCCTCCTCTGACGCCCGAGGAGGTGGCGCATCAGGTGGTGCGCGGCCAGTATACGCGCGGAACGATCAACGGTCAGGAGATCCCCGGCTACCGTGAGGAAGAAGGGATTCCTGCCGATTCGTCAACCGAGACCTTTGTGGCGCTCAAGCTCTTTATCGAAAATTGGCGCTGGGCCGATGTACCTTTCTATATTCGTACGGGAAAACGCCTTCCGAAGCGCTGCACTGAGGTGACTATTCAGTTTAAGCGCGTGCCCCATCTGCTCTACAAGCCGAGCGAGGCCCGCGAGCTGGTTCCTAACCGCCTGACGGTACGCATCCAGCCCGAAGAGGGGATCACGTTGAAGTTTGGGGCCAAGGTGCCCGGCGCTGCTCAGCGACTTAAGTCGGTTGATATGACCTTCTCTTATGCGTCAGCTTTCCAGATGGAGCCGCCCGATGCCTACGAGCGTCTGATCGCTGATTGTATGCTTGGGGATTCGACGCTGTTTATCCGCCGCGATGAGATTGAGACCGCCTGGCGCATCATTGACTCTATTACGGCGGCCTGGCAGCAGATGCCGGCGGAGAGCGTGCGTCCCTATGCCGCCGGGACCTGGGGACCAGCCGAGGCGGATGAGCTGATCCAGCGCGATGGTCGCGAGTGGGATACCCCTTGACGGCAGAGCGGCTATGCTGGCTGTTCCGCCCATAGGCTCAGTTCGGGGCCTGGTTCGCTCGACCAGGCCCCTCTCCTCTCCCTGGTTCCAGGGAGGGCGCTAGCCTGGCCAGGGTCCTGCCGTCACCTCACCAGTCGCCATACCCTTCATCGGAGAACTCCGTCACGGAAACAGGACGAGCCACCTTCTCTAGCGATTGCCGCTCTGCATCAACCCCATAAACCATTTCGATCCCTCCGGCAGCCGCCATGACTACAGCCCCCAGCAGGTAGCCGAAGAAGACATTGATGGCTTCGCCAGACTGGATCAGTAGACCAAACCAGCGGCTTGATAATATGCGGGCATCTGGCAACCAATACGTCGATTCTCTCAGCCCCGGTTTCAGCCCCCGCTATTGCTCTCGGACAGGCTCGTGAGCGTCTTTTCGGCACCAGCCGGGGTTTATCTATCTACTGCTTTCGTCTGTAGTCTGTGCAGTCTGCCTGCAATTTTATGGTATCATGTATACAAACAGACACGCTCGCCTCGCTCGTATGCAGGCCGGCTATTTCAGTCAGCCCACTGAAGGGCAAGGAGAAGAGACGCGCATATGAGCCACTCTCAAGGGGGAGATCAGCTTCCTGAGCTGAAGCTGAGCCAGGAGCAGCTGGCGGAGCTTCGCCAGCGCTATGCCGAGCTGATTGGTTTTGTTCCCCCGCGTGTTCAAGCCCGAACCGATCTGCTAGCCCGCCTCGATCCCGACTTCCTTCTGCTCCAGGAAGAGATCCGCCGGCGCGCTATGTACCCCTCCTGCTTCGATACGAAGACAGCTCAGCTGATGCTCTTTGGCATGCTGCTGGTGCTGCTCTCCGATGCGGCTCATCTGCATGCCCGCGCCGCCCGGCGCGCTGGCGCCACCTGGGAAGAACTCAACGCGGTGGTCAATCTGGCTTTTCTCTTCCGCGGGTTGCCCGCCGGCAACCTCGGCGCTCAAATTCTTCAGCAACTGGTCGCGGATGAGGACCAGCACGGTTCAAAGGAGTCGGAACCACGCTGATGCGACGCGAGACGGCAGAGCAGGAGATGAGCCTTGTCGGCCACAGGCACCGGTCTCTATTCCGCGCTGTGCTCAGCGACTGGGGCCTATCGCAGCCGCAGGCAAGGCCCGGGCCTGTTCTCCGCCGCGCTGCGCTGCAATGCCGCAACCAAGAGAGGAGATGGCCCCATGACGGATTTTCAGGAGCCAATCAGGGACGTTGCCCACTTGGGCCATGTCGAGCTGCTTACCCCTCGACCTGCCGAGAGCCTCTGGTTCTTCACGGAGGTGCTCGGGATGACGGTGACCGACCGCCAGGGCCAGTCGGTCTACCTCCGCGCTTACGGCGATTACGAGCACTGTACCCTCAAGTTGACTGAGGCCCCGCATGCCGGCCTCGGCCATGTCGGATGGCGCACAGTGAGCCCCCAGGCGCTGGAGCGACGCGCTCAGGCGCTGTCTTCTCAGGGCTACGGCCAGGGCTGGATCGATGGCGATGTCGGCCACGGACGCGCCTACCGCTTTACTGATCCCGATGGGCATGTCATGGAACTGTACTATGAGGCCAAAAAATATCTGGCCTCGGCAGAGCTGCGCTCTCGCCTCTATAATCAGCCCCAGAAGTTCACCGGCCACGGTGTGGGCGTGAAGCGCATCGATCATGTGAACCTGATGTGCCACGATATCACTCCTAATCGCCTCTTCTTGCAGGAGCAGCTTGGGTTCCGCCTGCGCGAGCTGCTGCAGCCAGAGGAGAACGGCGTTGAGGAAGGGGCCTGGCTCAGTGTGACGCCGCTGACCCATGACATTGCTTACATGCGCGATTTCAGCGGCGCGCATGGGCGCCTGCATCACCTCGCTTATTGGCTCGATAGTCGAGAGGAGGTGCTGCGCGCCGCCGATATTCTTGCTGAGCATGATATCTTTATTGAGGCCGGGCCTGCTCGCCATAATGTCTCTCAGGCGTTCTTCCTCTATCTGTACGAGCCTGGCGGCAATCGGATCGAAGTCTACTCGGGCGGCTACCTCGCCTTTGCTCCCGATTGGGAGCCGATCGTCTGGCGCCGCGAGCAGCGCGGGCGCGGCGTCTATTGGGGCGGCGCTTTGCCCGAGAGCTTTAAGACCTACGGGACGCCGGTCATCGAGCCTGTGCAGGCCGGCCAGGGTGAACAAACACCAGCTCCTGTCTTCGATCCGCTCTGACCTGCGGCGAGAGTATCCTGCTCTCGCTTCGCCACGCCCGGCCCAGCCGGCGGCCATGTCACTGATCTCCATCGGTTCCTGCCTGGAGCGCCCGCGCCAACCAATGACTGGGCGTGCTACTTGCTCCAGGACCGCACCGTCTCTCAATCGGGCCTCACAAGACAGGACCTGATGCGACGGTTGCTCCCCCGCCGCTCAGGTCAGGTCGAGATGTTGTTTGTTGGCTGTTCGCCTTTTCGCGTTCGCCAGCCAGGCCCCAGCCCAGAGGACCAGCAGACCAGCAGCAGGTATGAGAGAGCCACAGCCCCCGCCAGGGTGTAGCCTGGCCAAGATAGCTGGCAAACCCCGCCCTCTTGATCACGGCTGCCCGCCAGAGGGAGAGGAACCAGCCAGGCGATGCGAAGTGCATGAAGAAGGAGATGCGCAATGGCCTACCATAGCGAAGTTATCGGCAGCTTGCTACGTCCCCCCTATCTCCATCAGGCACGTCAACAGCTAGAGGAGGGAGCGATCAGCGCCGCTGAATTTAAGACGATTGAGGACCGGGCCGTCGATGAGGCGATCGCGCTGCAGGAGGAGGCCGGCATCGAGGTGATTACCGATGGAGAGCAGCGGCGCTATGCCTTCTTCGGCCATCTCATCGAGGCCCTCGATGGCTTTGATAAGTATGGCGGCTGGGCTATTCCTTTCCGCGATGAGAGCGGTGAGGAGTTAGTTATGCGCCGTCCGGTGGTGGTGGATCGCTTGCGCTGGCGTCGCAATATGTGCAGCGAAGAATGGGTCTATCTGCGTGCGCACAAGAAGCACGCGGGTAAGGTGACCATGATTAGCGCCCAGCAGGCGGCAGCCTACTACGATCCCGAGAAATCAAAGGGCGCTTACCCTACGCTCGATGCGTATCTCGCCGATATCGTGGATATCTCGCGCCGCGAAGTCGAGGAGCTGATCCGCCTGGGTTGTACTTATATCCAGATCGATGCCCCTCAGTACGCCGCTTTGCTCGATCCGCAGATCCGCGAGGGCTATCGTCAGCGTGGCAACGATCCTGAGAAGCTGATCGATCGCTGCATCGAGCTGGATAACGCTATCATCGACGGCCACCCGGGGATTACCTTCGGTATCCATATCTGCCGCGGCAACAATCAAAGCAAGTTTTATGCCAGCGGCGACTATGGACCGATCGCACGCATTTTCCAGAAGACGCATTTCCAGCGGTTCTTGCTGGAGTATGACGATGAGCGCTCGGGCGGCTTTGAGCCACTGCGCCACATGCCAGAGGACCGCTTCGTGGTCTTGGGCCTGGTGACAACCAAGAAGCCGCAGCTGGAGAGTCGCGATGAGCTGCGTCGGCGCATCGAGGAGGCGGCGCGCTATATCCCGTTGGAGCGCCTGGCACTTAGCCCACAGTGCGGCTTCGCTTCTACGATCGAGGGAAATCGTCTCTCATTGGAAGACCAGCGCCAGAAGCTGGAATTGGTGGCGAGCGTGGCCCGCGAGGTCTGGGGCTAAGCCACCAGGCAGGTAAAGATCGCTGCGGACGTTTCGCACTGCTCTTCTTCCTCTCCCAGCCAGGCGACGACGGGCCAGGAGCCGGAAAGAAGGATGGCCTATATCCCTCCTGACCCGTCGTTGCTGCCCTGCCCGTTCTTGATGACCTGCCTAGCCCAGGCGTGAGAGTAGCTCCTCCGCCGAAGCTCAACTCCTCTTCCTCCTTCATCACGAGCAGCCTTCCCTCTGACTCCACCTGCCAGAGCTGGCGCACAGGTGAGACAGGCCCATTCTTTGAGAGAATCCTGAGACACACCCCCGAGCCCCTGCCTCTTTTTTGACCGTTCTCAGGCTATACTGGTCTTTGTCGAGGATAGGTAATGGCATGGCAGCAGTGGAGAGAGCAGTGGTTTCGCCTGCCTCTGCTGCCTTGCCACGGCGGGAGGCGCTATATCATGGCGAGCTTTGGGGCCACTATTCTGGTGGTCGAGGATGAGCCGGAACTGGCCGGCGCTCTGGAGCGCAGCCTGGTTGCTCACGGCTACCAGGTTCTGAGTACCGGCAGCGGTGAGGAAGCGCTGGCGCTGTTCGCTCGCATTCATCCTGACCTCGTGCTGCTCGATTTGCTGTTGCCCGACGTGAGTGGCCTGGAGGTCTGTCGACGTATCAGAGTCGTTTCGGCGACGCCGATTATCGTGCTCTCGGTGAAAAATAGCGAGCACGACAAGGTGGAGGCCCTGGATTTGGGAGCCGACGACTATGTGGCCAAGCCCTTCGGAATCGCTGAGGTGCTGGCCCGTATCCGCGTGGCTTTGCGCCGGGTGGAGCGACAACACGGAGACGCCACGGAGGGACAGGTACGTATCGGGCCTCTGGTGGTCGACCTGGGAAGTCATCGTGTTCTGCTCAATGGGCACGATATAGCCCTGACCCCTACCGAGTATGAGCTATTGAGGATCTTTGTGACACATCGTGGTAAGCTGCTGACCCGCCAGATGCTCCTGCAAATGCTCTGGGGTGCCGCCTCGCATGATCGTATGCACAGCCTCCATGTCTATGTGGCACAGCTCCGCCAGAAGATCGAGCCTCGTCCCAATGAGCCACGCTTGATCCTGACTATTCCTGGGGTGGGCTACCGCTTCAGCGACGAGGTCGAGGCTGCTCGCGAGCTTGATTCTTGAAAGCCTTGAGTTTGTCTTGAGGCATTGCCCCGCTCTCTGGAGAAAAGTTTGAGCAAAGTGAGCCAAACTCGGAACGCATCCTGAGCGTTCTTGCTCTACACTGTGGCTGAGAGCAAGTCGAAGTAGTGCTGTGCCAGGACTTCGCTATCGTCGGCGATGGCGAGGCCGAAGAAGGGAAGGAACAGATCAAGATGACTCGACGCTGGCTCCTCCCTTTTAGCTGGGAGGTCAATGTAGAGGCAATCGATGCCATCGTGCGTCTCGCCGCGCTGGAGGGCGCAAGCTTGATCGCGCTCTCTTTGCTGCCAGGCACGATGATACACTCACCCCAGCGCCTGCGCGCTGAGTATTGGCAGCAATCGCAGGATTTTCTGGAGGTGGTGCGCTGGAAGCGCCAGCGCTACGGGGTCCAGGGCGAAGCCTACGAGCTAGTGAGTGAGGACCCCGGACAAAGCATTGTGAGCTTTGCTTACGAGTTCGCCTGTGATCGGGTGCTTGTCATTCGCCGCCGGTATGGCGATGCGTTGTTGCCCGCTTCACAGGTCCAGCGACTTTTGCGCGAGCGCCTGGTGCCCCTGATGCTTTTGTATTGGCCGGAGCAGTCCGCCGATCTCTCGCTTGTGCAACGGCTCCGCTCCTGGCTGCAAACCCACAGGCCCAAACCGCTGGCGCGCCTTGGTAGCGCTCGTTGAAGAACAGAGCCGCCCATGACTCGTCAACTCCGTTACGCTCGATAGAGTAGAGGGGTATATCCAGCGATGAAATCAGGGAATATCGTGATTGCGACAGGTGATGCATTCCTCGGCCCGCTGTTGCAGCGGGCGCTGCAGGCTCAGGGCTATGAGACCGTACTGTGCACTCGCGCGGCGGCAGCTCTGGCTCTGCTGGCTGCACGAAGGCCCGTTTTGCTGATTGTCGATCAGGCTTTGAGCGACGATACTGGCTGGGGTCTGCTCCGTCAAGCCCGCGCGCATGACCTGCTCGCTCCACACCTTACGGATCAGGGCGACTCCTGTCTCCCTGTCATCCTGTTGTCTGCTAATCCTCTCCAGACGCGGCCTAGCCCCGAGTTGCGTCCGTTCGCTTGCCTGCCCCGTATCTGCCCACTCGGCGCCGTGCTGCGGCTGGTAGCACAGGCTTATGGCCTGAAAAAGCAGGAAAGGGGAGAGGAGGGACAGGCCGGCCAGAGTGCCCCAACTCACGAGGTAAGGCTTCCAGGAGAGGAGAAGCTCTATGCTTGATGTCGTGATTGTTCTGGTGACGCTGTGCATGTTCTTGCTTTTCGTCGGCTTCACAGTAGCCTGCGAGCGCTTGTGAACAGGTTTCCATGATCTACCTAAAAGGAGCGTCTCGATGAATACACCTCTGGAATACCTGCTGACTGGTTTGAGTGCCCTGCTGCTGTTGATCTACCTGGTCATCGCTCTACTGAAGCCGGAACGCTTCTAAGCAGCTCACTCATCTATAGAGGATGGCATTTGCGATGTCCATTACGCTCAATAGCCTTCTACAGATTGCTCTCTTTGTAGCACTTGTTTTGGCGCTCACGAAGCCGCTTGGCCTCTATATGACTAGGGTCTTCAACGGTGAGCGCACCTGGCTGTCGCCGGTCTTTGCTCCGTTAGAGCGCTTCATCTACCGCGCCAGCGGTATTGATCCCCAGCGGGAGCAACGCTGGACCGGCTATGTGATCGCCATGCTGGCCTTTAATCTGGCTGGCATGCTCCTGCTCTATGGGCTGGAGCGCACGCAACAATGGCTGCCGCTCAATCCGGCGCATCTGGGGCCGGTGGAGCCGCAGCTGGCGTTCAATACAGCTGCCAGCTTTACGACCAACACAAACTGGCAGAATTACGCCGGCGAGCAGACCATGAGTTACCTGACTCAGATGGCTGGCCTGGCTTACCATAACTTTGTCTCGGCGGCCACTGGCATGGCTTTGGCTGTGGCCCTGGTGCGTAGCCTGGCACGCCGCAGCGCCGAGCAGCTTGGCAATTTCTGGGTCGATCTGACGCGTGCTACCCTCTATATCCTGCTGCCGATCTGCCTGGTCGGGGCCCTGGTATTGGTTTCGCAGGGCGTGGTCCAGAATTTCAATGCTTACACGGTCGTCCATACCCTCGATGGCGGCCTGCAGGTCATTGCTCAGGGACCGGTCGCTTCCCAGGAGATCATCAAGGAGCTGGGCACGAACGGGGGCGGTTTCTTCAACGCTAATTCTGCCCACCCTTATGAGAATCCAACCGCTCTGACTAACCTGATCGAGATGCTGGCCATCATTGGCATCGGCGCCGGCATGTTTTACATGTTCGGGCGCATGGTCGGCGACACCCGGCAAGGCTGGGCTTTGTGGGCGGCTTCGGCCATCATCTTCATTCTGGCCCTGGCCGTAGCCCTACCCGCCGAGCAGGGCGGCAACCCTCTGCTAGCGCATCTGGGGGTCAACCAGCAGGCTTCCGCTCTGCAGCCCGGCGGCAACATGGAGGGCAAGGAGGTGCGCTTCGGCATTACAGACTCCGTGCTCTTTACGGTAACGACGACGGCTACTTCCTGCGGCGCGGTCAATAGCTTTCTCGATAGCTATACGCCACTCGGCGGCATGATCCCGCTGGCCAATATCGCCCTGGGCGAGGTGATCTTCGGCGGCGTCGGCTCCGGTCTCTATGGCATGCTGATGTTTGCCATTCTGACGGTCTTCATCGCCGGGCTGATGGTGGGACGCACACCCGAGTATCTCGGCAAGAAGATCGAGCGTAAGGAGGTCATGATGGCTGCCCTGGCGCTGCTGATTGGCCCGGCTACGATTCTGGGCTTCGCCGCTCTGGCCAGTGTCTTGCCCCAGGGCCTGGCATCGCTGACGACTAATGCCGGTCCGCACGGCCTCTCGGAAATCCTCTATCTGTATACCTCTTCGAATGGCAACAACGGGTCGGCCTTCGCCGGCCTGGCTGGCAATACGCCTTTCTACAATTGGACCGGGGCTTTTGCTATGCTGATCGGGCGTTTCGCCTTCTTGATCCCTGTTCTGGCCTTTGGCGGCTCGCTTGTCGGGAAGCGCGTGGTGCCCGCTGGACCAGGAACCTTCCCAACGACGGGACCGCTCTTTGTCTCGCTGCTGGTAGGGGTCATCCTGATCGTGGGTGCCTTAACCTACTTCCCGGCCTATGCCCTCGGACCCATTGTTGAACACTTGCTGATGCTGGCAGGAAGGACCTTCTGAAGAATGAGCAGCCACACACTGGAAGTGCGACCGTGGAAGACACGGCGCAAAGGCGCGGTGTCTTCCTTTGATCCGCAGATCGTGCGTCGCGCCTTATTGGAGGCATTCCGCAAGCTTGATCCGCGCTGGCAGATCAAGAATCCGGTGATGTTTGTAGTAGAGGTCGGCAGCCTGATCACGACGATTGAGTTTGTGCGTCTGCTATTGACCACTCCCGGGCCGGCCTTCCCTGCCGAACGCCTGCATAACGAGACGCTTTTTGTGCTGGCCGTCAGCCTCTGGCTCTGGTTTACGGTGCTCTTCGCCAACTTTGCTGAGGCGATGGCCGAAGGACGGGGCAAGGCTCAGGCCGAGACGCTACGTCGCGCGCGTACGACGACGACGGCCAAGCGCCTGCGTCGTCCCGAGCGCTCAGCCCCTTGGGAGGAGGTGCCCGCGCCTGCGCTGCGCAAGGGCGATTATGTGCTGGTGGAGGCCGGCGATGTCATTCCCGGCGATGGCGAGGTCGTCGAGGGGGTGGCAGCGGTCGATGAGTCGGCGATCACCGGCGAGTCCGCCCCGGTTATCCGCGAGAGCGGCGGCGACCGCAGCGCCGTGACCGGCGGGACGCGCGTGCTCTCGGACTGGATCGTCGTGCGTATCGGGGCCAACCCCGGCGAGACCTTCCTCGATCGGATGATCACCCTGGTCGAAGGGGCCCAGCGCCAGAAGACGCCTAATGAGATCGCTCTTAATATTCTGCTCGCCAGCCTGACGATCATCTTTCTGCTGGTCGTGGTCTCGCTGGAGCCGTTCGCCATCTACTCGGGGAGTCCGGTCTCGATTGCGACCTTGATCGCCTTGCTGGTCTGCTTGATCCCCACGACAATCGGTGGTTTGCTCTCCGCCATCGGGATCGCCGGCATGGATCGCCTGGTTCAGCGCAATGTGCTGGCTATGAGCGGGCGCGCCGTGGAGGCCGCCGGCGATGTCGACGTGCTCCTGCTCGATAAGACAGGGACTATTACCCTGGGTAATCGCCAGGCGACGCGCTTTCTGCCTATGCCCGGCGTCGACGAGCAGACCCTGGCCCGCGCCGCCTTGCTGGCCAGTCTGGCCGACGAGACACCCGAGGGCCGCTCGATTGTGACCCTGGCCCGCGAGCGCTTCGGAGTCGAGGAGGATAATAGCCTCCAGCAGCATCAGACCAGCCGCTTTGTGCCTTTCTCGGCCACGACACGCATGAGCGGCCTCGACTTGCTGGCCGATGCCTATGCGAGAGTGGTGGGGACAGCCAGCATCACCAGCGCAGATAAGGAGGCAGATCCTCCGCAGCGCACGATCCGTAAGGGCGCCGCCGATGCTATTCTGGCCTATGTGCAGGCACACGGCGGCGATGACGGGCATAGTGAGCTGCTGCAGCGCACGGTCGATGAGGTCGCCCGCGCCGGCAGCACCCCGCTGGTGGTCGCTGAGACCTGGCGCACTGGCCAGGATCACCAGGAGCAGGCTCGCGTGCTGGGCGTGATCGAGCTGAAGGATATTGTCAAGGGCGGGATGCGCGAGCGCTTCGAGCAACTGCGCCGCATGGGCATTCGCACGATTATGATCACGGGCGATAACCCCCTGACCGCGGCAGCAATCGCTCGTGAGGCTGGCGTCGATGACTTTCTGGCCCAGGCTACCCCTGAGACGAAGCTGAAGTTGATCCGCGAGCAGCAGGCCGGCGGACGCATGGTCGCGATGACCGGCGATGGAACGAACGATGCCCCAGCTCTGGCTCAGGCTGATGTCGGCGTCGCCATGAACAGTGGTACCCAGGCCGCCAAAGAGGCCGCCAATATGGTCGATCTGGATTCGAATCCGACCAAGCTGATCGAGATCGTGGAGATCGGTAAGCAGCTGCTGATCACACGCGGGGCCCTGACAACCTTTAGCATCGCCAACGATGTGGCGAAGTACTTCGCCATTATCCCGGCGGCCTTCTCGGCCACCTACCCAGAGCTGAATGCCCTCAACATCATGGGTCTGGCCACCCCACACAGCGCGGTGCTCTCAGCAGTCATCTTTAATGCTTTGATCATTATCGCGCTGATCCCTCTGGCTCTGCGCGGCGTGAAATATCGTCCGATCGGAGCCGGGCCTCTGCTACGGCGTAATCTCTTGATCTATGGTCTGGGCGGCATCGTGGCCCCTTTCGTGGGTATCAAGCTCATCGATCTGCTGCTCTCACTGCTGCATCTGACACTCTAGACCGTCTTGTTCAAGGGGATGAGCACTATGCATCTCTCATGGAAGTTTCTTGCGCGTGAGTATCTCCGCCCGGCACTGATGCTGACGCTGCTCTTGACGATTCTGCTGGGCCTGCTCTATCCCGGGGTGGTCACCGCCCTGGCCCAGCTGCTCTTTCCTGATCAGGCCAACGGAAGCCTGCGCTACTCCAATGGCCGCCTGGTCGGCTCGGAGCTGATCGGACAGTACTGGACCTCGCCCCGCTACTTCCACGGACGCCCCTCGGCTACGCTCAGCGATGACGGCAGCAAGACCCAGCCCTATAACGCCGAGAATTCCGGCGCCTCTAACCTCGGGCCGACCAACAAGGCCCTGGCGCAGACCGTGCAGCAGCGTATCGCTGAGCTGAAACGTGAGAACCCCGATGCGCCACCGGGACCGGTGCCTGCCGACCTGGTGACAGCCTCCGGCTCGGGCCTGGACCCCGACATTTCGGTAGCCGCCGCTCTCTACCAGGTGCCGCGCGTGGCCAAGGCTCGCGGGCTGAGCCAGGAGACGGTGCGCCAGCTCGTGCTGAACCATGTGCAGGGGCGCTTTCTGGGTATCTTCGGCGAGCCACATGTGAATGTGCTCGACCTGAATCTGGCACTCGATGCCCTTCAGCATTAACGTTGTCCAGGCCCTGAGCCTCCCAATGAGGAGGCCCAGGGTGTACCAGGGAGGAGCCTGTCAATGATGAGCAAGCAGAGAGCCAGGCGCGAGACCAACGATGGGCGCCCTTCTCCCGAGGAACTGCTGCAGTGCTACGGCCTGCGCGACGAGGATCTGGCCGGGCAGCAGGAATCTCAGCAGGGAAACAGGGTAGCTGGCGGCGACCAGACCCCGACACCGGCACTAGCAGCGCGCTCTCCACGCCCCTCTTCGAGCCGTCGCGGGCGGCTGCGCATCTATCTGGCCGCCGCCCCAGGAGCGGGCAAAACGTACGCAATGCTCAATGAGGGCCACCGACGCAAGAGTCGCGGGACCGACGTGGTCATCGGCTATGTCGAGACCCACGGTCGCCCACGCACTGCCGAGCAGATTGGCAATTTGGAGATCATCCCTCGCAAGAAGCTCGTCTACCGCAGCCTGACCTTTGAAGAGATGGACCTGGAGGCTATCCTGGCCCGTCGCCCCCAGGTGGTGCTGGTCGACGAGCTGGCCCATACCAACGTCCCTGGCTCCAGGCATGAGAAGCGTTATCAGGACGTGTTAGAGCTGTTGGAGGCCGGTATCGATGTGGTGACCACCCTCAATATCCAGCACCTGGAGAGCCTCAACGATATCGTGGCCAACATCACTGGCGTACAGGTGCGCGAGACGCTGCCCGACTGGCTTCTTGACCAGGCCGACGAGGTCGAGTTGATCGATATCTCGCCCCACGCCCTGCGTCAGCGCATGAAACATGGTAATATCTACCCTCGTGAACGCATCGACGCCGCCCTCAATCACTTTTTCCGCGAGGGCAACCTCACGGCCCTGCGCGAGCTGGCGCTCCGGCGCACCGCCGAGAAGACCGAGGCCCAGCTGCAGCAATACATGGCCTCGCATAAGATCAACAAGCTCTGGCCCGCTTGCGAGCGCATCCTGGTCGGCTTCGATCACCGCCCTCACAGCCGCCAGGTCATCCGCGATGCCTGGCGCCTGGCCCACAGCCTTCAGGCCCAGCTGATTGCCGTCTCCGTTGAGCCAACCGGCTTCGCCGCTCTAACGGCGCGCCTGGTGCGCCTGCTCAAACATGGCCGCCGCTTGCGCGCCGAAGAGGAGGCCGCACGGCGCCGTCTTGAAGAGCACGCCCAGCTGGCCGAGGATCTCGGAGCCGAGGTGCTCCATGTGCGCAGCCGTGACATCGCCCAGGCGCTCGCTACTCTCGCCCACGAGCGCCGCATCACCCTGATCGTCCTGGGCCTCCCGGCACGCCGCCGCTGGGAGGAGCTGCTGCGCGGCTCGCTGGTTAATCGTCTGCTCCGCCTCAGTAGCAACATCGATATTCACCTCGTCCCGCGCCGCCCCGACAGCGAAGCGGAGGACTCCCCCCTATCCTATGTATAAGCAGCAGTACCAGCTTAGCTGGTGAGCAGGCCAACGCAGCGGTTCGCATGGTGCGACAGGCCGGCGCGCAACCCACAGCCACAGCTCGTCACCAGGACTTGACAGCCTCACACCCAGGCTGCTATACAACCTCCTATATACTGCTGATGAGACTTCCCCCTACCTGAGCGGAGAAGAGGAGCTGTTGACGGATGGAGCTACGCGGGAAACGTGTTTTGGTCATGGGACTGGGCTTGCAGGGCTCAGGCGTCGCCGCAGCCCGCTATGCCGCGGAGCAGGGCGCCATTGTGCGTGTCACCGATAAGAAGCCGGCAGAAGTACTGGCCCCCAGCATTCGCGCGCTGGAGGGTCTCCCTATTGAGTTTATCCTCGGCGAACATCGCGAAGAAGACTTCCGCTGGGCCGAGATCGTGATTCGCAATCCAGGTATTCCACGCAATTCTCCCTACCTGCAGATTGCTCAGGCCCACGGCGCCCAGATCGAGATGGAGCTGGCGCTCTTCATGCTCGCCTGCCCGGGACAGACCATCGGTGTCACCGGCACACGCGGCAAGACCACCACTACCACCCTCATTTACGAGATCCTGCGCGCCGCCGGTAAGCCCGTGATCATCGGCGGCAACGTCGCCGGGGTCGAAACACTCTCGCTGCTACCCCAGGTCACACCCGAAACCCTGGTGGTTCTGGAAATGTCAAGCTGGCAATTGGAGGGCTTCGAGCAACACCACATCAGTCCCTCCGTGGCCGTCATGACGAATCTCTACCCCGATCACCTCGACACGTATGCCAGTATGGAAGAATACGGCGCGGCTAAAGCCAACATTTTCCGCCACCAGCGCCCCACAGACCTGGCCGTCTTCAACTACGATAATCCCTGGACACGCCGCTTCGGCGAGGAGGCGCCAGGTCGTACCTGGTTCACTAGCCTGGAACGCGGCGGCAGCTTTCCCCGTGGCTCCGACGAGCTGCGGCCTTTTACCTTCCGCGATACCCCCCTGCCAGGGCGGCATAACCTGGAAAATGTGCTCCTGGCTACCACCGTCGCCCACCTGCTAGAGATTCCCGATGAGATCATCGCCAGCACCGTGCGCCAGTTTCGCGGCGTCGAGCACCGCCTGCAAGAGGTGGCCATCATCGATGGCGTACGCTATATCAACGATACGACCAGCACGACGCCCGTAGCCGGGCGGATGGCTCTGACAGCCTTCAATGAGCCACTGATCCTGATCGCCGGAGGCAATAGCAAACACCTGCCTCTGGAAGACTGGCCGGCCCAGATTGTGGCCCGCTGCCGCGCAGTGCTCTTGCTGCAGGGCAGCGGCACCGAGGAGCTGCTGCCCGCCCTGCGCGCAGAGGTCGCCAGGCAGGGACGCCCCGACCCGGTTCAGGGAATCTTCGACCGCTTCGAGGAGGCGCTCGATGCCGCTGTGGCTTTGGCCCACCCCGGCGACGTCGTCCTGCTCTCTCCAGGCTTCACCAGCTTCGGCATGTTTCAAAATGAGTTCGAGCGCGGTCGCCGCTTCATCGCCTACGTGCGCGCTTTGCAGGAGCGCAAAGGGCAGCAGCAATAGCCAGAGCATCCCTACTAACAAGGGGAGGCTGAGCCCCCACTGCCGGCCAATACCTCCCTGAAACCATGAAAACATGAAAAAAGGAGGGCACACTGACAAGAGTCTGCAGTGCAGCCCTCCCTTCTCTACCTGGCCGGGGCGCCCTCCTCACCAGTAGGATAGCAGCTCAGCGTGGCCCGGCAGCGCGCACTTCCTCGCCCGGCAGCGTAAACTGCTTGAAATTCTCCTTGAAACGCGCCGCCAGCTCGCTGGCCTGGCGATCGTAGGCTTCAGGGTCAGGCCAGGTGCTGCGAGGATTGAGCAGCTCCGCTGGCACACCAGGGCAGGCTACGGGGACATGCAGCCCGAAGACGGGGTCGGTGATCGTCTCCACGCTCTCTAGCTCGCCGCTGATCGCCGCTCGCACCATCGCCCGCGTATAGTTGATGTTGATGCGTCGTCCCACTCCATAGGGGCCACCGGTCCAGCCCGTATTGACCAGGTAGCACCGCACCTGGTGAGCCACAATGCGCTCGCGTAGCAGATTGGCATACTCTCCGGGCCGCAACGGCAGGAAAGGCGCCCCAAAGCACGGACTGAACGTCGCCTGCGGTGTTGTCACTCCCGACTCCGTCCCCGCCAGCTTACTGGTGTAACCGGAGAGGAAATAGTACATCGCTTGCTCGGTAGTCAGGCGCGAAACCGGCGGAAGCACCCCAAAGGAATCCGCCGAGAGGAAGATGATGGCCTGGGGATGACCAGCATGCCCCTCCAACACCACATTGTCGATGAAGTCGACCGGATAGGCCGCGCGCGTATTCTCGGTAATTGAGGCATCCTCATAGCGGGGCTCGCGCGTCTTCTCATCGAGGACGACATTCTCATAGATGGCACCGAAACGCATGGCATTCCAAATCTGCGGCTCATGCTCGCGCGAGAGATTGATACATTTCGCATAGCAGCCGCCCTCGAAGTTAAAGATACCCGTGTCGCCCCAGCCATGTTCGTCGTCGCCGATCAGACGCCGCGTCGGATCAGCTGACAGGCTTGTCTTGCCGGTACCAGAGAGGCCGAAAAAGAGCGCCACATCGCCTTTCTCTCCCACATTGGCCGAGCAATGCATCGGCAGGACTCCCTGGGCTGGGAGCATAAAATTGAGCACAGTGAAGACCGCCTTTTTCATTTCGCCGGCGTAGTGAGTTCCAGCGATCAAAATCAGGCGCTCCTCAAAGTCGATAATGATGGCCGTCTCCGAGCGCGTGCCGTGGGTCCGCGGGTCGGTATGGAAATTGGGCACACAGAGAATCGTGAAGCCCGGGCGCTCGCTGGCCAGATCCTCGTCCTTTACACGCAGGAAGAGCTGGCGTGCGAATAAATTGTGCCAGGCCAGTTCCGTAATAACCTGCAGCGGTATGCGGTAAGCCGGATCAGCCCCGGCTGCGGCATCCAGCACATAGACGTCGCGCCCCTGCAGATAGGCAGCCAGGCTACGACGCACCATTTCGAAATGCTCCGGCGCCATCGGGTGGTTATTCTCCCCCCACCAGATGCGTGACGCCGACTCCTCGTTCGAGACAATGTATTTATCCTTGGGAGAGCGCCCCGTATGTGGGGCGGTCTTGGTGGCAAGCGCGCCATTCGAGGCCAGCATTCCCTCGCCGCGCGCTAGAGCATGCTCAACCAGGATGGCCGGGGCAAGATTCCAGTGGATCTTGCCCAGGTTCATCAGCCCATATTCTTCCAGGGCCTTCCGGCTCATCATCATTGTCATAGAGTGTTCTCCTTTTAGGGCACGTTGGCAACGGCTCTGTCCTGCCGCCGTATGCTCAGCCGCCCAGGCTCCCGAGCGGAGACCGAGAAAAAACGAACGCCATAGCCCGATAAATATCCCCAACAAGCGCAATGAATAAAGAGAAGTGAGGCGCTCAGGCAAGCCCGGCGCTCGGCATACCAGCGTGTGCGTATCCGTCTTTGAGTGTCCGCACAGCAACGTTGATGCCCCTACCGGTCGTTAGTTTATCAAACTTGACCGGGACAAAGCAACCCATTGAGTTGCGGGCCTGATCCCCTTCTCCCAGCCCCTCCAGCCGCCAGACAACGGAATGGATCGGGCTACAGTGAGCTGCGCAGGTGGTGTTAACCTAACGGTTGCTTATCCATTGGCAAAAAAATTTGAATAGGTTGCTGGCACTCACCAGCCCTTCTACACGCCGAGACAGGAGTGGCAGGCTCCAGCAGCATCTCCTGCCCGGCAGGCAGGCGGACAGACAGACAGACAGACAGACACGCACCCTGTTCTTCCACCACCCGCTCTCTCCCCTCAGCGACAGATCTCTGCGACTTCGAGCCTATTTATTCGTTTTTCTCTATAGAGAGACAGCCGGGTATCCACATGTCTTCAGGACAGCCTATTGCTCCCGCTACCTCTTACTCCTTTCTTCGTGGAAACAGGTGCCTGGTCACGCTCGCCTGCCATCCCTCAACCCAGGGACGCGGGAGCCACCGCCAACCGTCACGCCAGAATGTGGATCACCTGCTGTCTAGCACCGCACCGGGAAGGAAAGAACATGGCTCGCTTTCTACCCGCTTTTCGTTCCGCCAGTCCGTCCCCTACCGTTAACAACGGCGGGGAGGTTGCTTCGCACTCGTTTGTCAGGCTGGCGTTCTGGCGCCTACGCCGCACCTGGGGCCTGCTTTCGTTGACAGCTCTCGGACTGCTGGCAGCGGTCACCATTCTCTGCACTGTGCCTCTCTACTCTGCCTTGACACTCTCCCTCGGCCTGCAAGACGCTTTTCGCTCTCAGCCCCAAAGCGCCGATATTGTGGTAGAGAGCAACGCAGAGCAGCTCTCCGCCTCTGGACTCAGCCACGCTTCTGCTCTGCTCGATCAGGAGTTTCGACGCTTGCTCGGAAGCTATCTGAGCGATGCCAATCTCTCCATCGCCACGCCCCTTGTACCGCTGGTGAATGCAGACACTCAGACGATTAGCGGCAGCGAGGTCCAGCTGGTCACCGAACCGGCAGCCAACCTGACCGCTCACGCTTCCTTGCTGGCAGGCCGCTTTCCCCAGGCAACGCTACCTTCCTCTTCAACGGATATCCTGGAGATCGCTCTCTCTTCGCAGGAAGCCAGCCAGCTGAAGGCCCGGCCCGGCTCGACCTTTATCGCACAGTTTGCTTACGTGCAGATTCCTACCCAGCGCGTCGTCTACAATGTGACTTTGCGCGTGGTGGGGGTCTTCTCTCCCCACCCCGACCCGTCGTTCTGGCAGGGCGCCACCTTTACGACTTCCCCCCGGGGAGTGAGCAACGGCCAACAACTGGGCCAGCAATCGACGTTTCTGACAACGACTGAGAGTCTGCTGGCCCTCTTCGACCGCTTCGGGCAACAGACGCATGGCCTCGTTTTGGAGGAGCCTTTCACACTCTCCTGGCTCTACCGCATCGATCCTCAGAAGATCAGCATCGGTGATCTCCGATTGCTTTTCACCAATATCGATCAAGTTGAAAGTAATATCATCAACAACCCAGGCTTGAATACCCCGCCTCTGATAGAGCATCTGCAGGTGAATCTGCCCAGCGATGCTTTGCAGAAGTTCTATGATCAGATGAGCACGCTCACGATCCCTCTTTTCTCTCTAGTAGCGCTGGTAATGGGCCTGGTGCTCTTCTTTGTCGCGACTATAACCGATCTGCTGATCGATCGCCAAAGCGAGGCCGTGGCGATCTTACGCAGCCGGGGCGCCAGCCGCCTGCAGGTCGCTGGCATGTTCCTGGTTCAGGCACTACTGCTGACGCTTCTGGCCCTGGTTGGTGGTCCACTGCTGGCCCTTGGCCTGGCACTCAGTCTGGCGCATGTGCTTTTGCCAGGCAACGAGCAGCTTTTGCAGCTGTTACTGATCAGCCAGCCGCTGGAGACACTCTTTTCGCTCAGCGGCTATGCGCTGGCTGCCGCATTGGTGGGCCTGCTGACAATGGCCATCACGATCGGACGCGCGACACGCTCCGATGTGCTGGCCCTGCGCCGTGAAGCCGCCCGCACCAGCCAGATTCCGCTTTGGCAGCGCCTCCATCTTGATGTGGTGGCTGCGCTGCTGATGATCCCCGGCTATGGGATGGCGCTCTATCTGACAAATTCACAGGCGCTCGATGGCCACACCCGCCTGATCCTGCTGACCCCGCTCACTCTGCTGGGAGCACTCTTGTTGATTCTCGCCTCATTGCTGCTCCTCCTGCGCCTTTTCCCACTCATTCTTACTGCAGGTGCGCGCCTGGCAGCAGCTCGCCGGGGCCTGGCTCCTCTCCTGGCTCTGGTCCAAATGGCGCGCGCTCCCCGCCAGTCCCTGCGCATGACCCTCCTTCTGGCCCTGGCAATCGCCTGCCTGCTTTTCACTCAGGTGCTGTTGGCCTCGCAGGTTCAGCGTAGCGACGATAGCAGCTCCTTTCAGGTGGGTGCCGATCTCAGCGGTCGGCTCACACAGCCTCACACCCCCAGGGAGCTGGCAACCTTGACAGCGGCCTATCGGCGCTTACCAGGAGTGCTCTCGGCCTCGCCAGGTCTGGCGACGACCCTCTCAGGGGGCGGAACCCAGGATGTATCGATCGCCCTTCGCGCTGTTGATGCTGCAACGTTCACTCAGACAGCCCAGTGGAGGCGAGCAAACTCGACTGTGCCTCTGTCAACGCTGATGCAGTCGCTGGTCAGCGCAGGGAGGGACGCGGTCATGACTCACGTCGTGCCTGCTATTGTCGATGCCAATGCCGCACGCTCGTTGCAGCTTGAGCCACACAAGACCTTTACACTGAGCAGCAGCGATGGTCAACTCTCGCTTGCCTTCCTCGACGTGGCCACGGTCGATGCTATTCCAACCATCGTCTCCTCATCGTCGCCGAGTGGCTCGCCGGGTGATGACGTCCCTGATGGCGGCGTGCTCGTCGACTACGGTACCTACGTGAGGGTGCTGCAGAATCAGTTTCAGCAGGAGTTTGTCGCCCAAGAGGCCCCGCTGAATTATGTCTGGCTGAGAACCGTGGACGATGGAAACCAGCTAGCCGCGTTGCGTCAACAACTCAGCCAGACAGGAGCGCTGGCGCTCTCACCGCTGCTCGATCGGCGCGCGCTCCGCGACCAGCTGCTGCGTGCTCCACTCTATCTGGACCTGGTCGGGGTGCTGACGATTGGGGCCAGCAGCGCACTGCTCCTGGCCCTTTTTGGAAGCCTGACGGCTTCCTGGCTGAGTGTGCGCCGCCGCCTGACGGCTTTTGCTGTGCTGCGGGCCTTGGGGGGCAGTCCTGGACAACTGGCCGCAACGCTGGCCTGGGAGCAGCTCCTGATCTATGCCTTCGCCCTGTTGCTCGGCATCGGGTTTGGAGCCTTGTTCTCCTGGCTGACTGTGCCGGCCCTGGTTTTTACTGCCACTAGCGGCAATGCGCCAGCGGCAACTTCGTCCGGCGCCTTCTATGTGGCGCAGAGCATGCCGCCTGTGCAACTCGCTATTCCCGCCTGGCTCCCTGCCATTCCTGTGCTTCTGCTGGTCCTCTTCGTGCTCGCCTTAGCCCTGATGACGCGCACCGTCTCGCACCCGGCAGTGAGCTACGTGCTCCGTGTCAGCGAGGATTAGGGAGAGTAGGTCGTACTGGTAAGGAGTTTGTATGACGTCAGCGGTCATTGTTTGTGATAATCTGGTCAAGATTTACAAGGTGGCTGATCTGGAAGTGGTGGCCTTACAGGGGCTGGATCTGGAGGTCCAGCCCGGTGAGATGCTGGCCCTGGTGGGGGTTTCTGGCTCGGGCAAAACCACCTTGCTGAATATTCTGGGCGGCCTCGATAGTCCCAGTGCCGGGCGCTGTCTGGTGGCAGGCTATGATCTGGCTCGTCTCAACGAGCGACAGCGCCTCTTCTACCGACGCTTTGTGGTCGGTCACGTCTGGCAACAGAGCGGGCGCAATTTGCTGCCTGAGCTGAGCTTGCAGGAGAACATCGAGCTGCCGCAGCTTTTAAGCGGGGTTGGGCGCCGCGAGCGCCTCCGACGAGCGCGTGAGCTGCTCCACTTGATCGGTCTAGAAGCGGCAGCCCAACGCTTGCCAGCCCAGATTTCGGGCGGAGAGCAGCAGCGGGTGGCCATTGCAGTGGCTCTTGCCAATCAGCCTCAGATCCTGCTGGCCGACGAGCCGACGGGGGAGCTAGATACCCAGACGGCGGGGGAGATTCTCCAACTGCTGCGCCGCCTAAATCGGGAGCTGGGCCTGACCATCGTCCTGGTGACCCACGATCCGGCCCTGGCCGCTAATGTGGATCGGGTGATCGCTATCCGCGATGGGCGCACGAGCACAGAGACGGTGCGCCGCGAGGCGCCCCTGGCCAGCGTTCCCCCTCATCTGACCACCGCCAGCGCGGTGATCGCCTTGCCCAGCGAGACCCACCGTGAGTCGGTGCTGATCGATCGCGTGGGACGGCTCCAGCTTCCCAAAGAGGCCCTGGAGCGCATTCCTTTTCACGGGCGCGCTGAGGTGGTGATTGCCAGCGACCACGTGGAACTCTGGCCCGTTGGCAGCCTGCTCAACGGGAAACCTGCCGTTGGCCCGAACGGCAGTGAGTCAAGGGAGGAGCAACGGTGATGGAAGAGCAGCTTGGCTTTGATCAGCGCCCTCTGTACGGCGAACGAGCTTTTCAGCCTCCGGCACCAGCGGTAGTGGAAGCCTACAACGTCTGGCGCGAGTTTCGCAGTGGGCACAGTGTCGTGTACGCGCTGCGCGGCGTGACACTGCGTATCGAGCCGGGGGAGTTTGTGGTCCTGCGCGGACGCTCCGGCTCAGGCAAGACGACCTTGCTCAATATTTTGGTCGGTCTCGACGACCCCACCGAAGGGGAGGTGATCCTGCTTGGACAGCGCTTGCGCCGCCTGAATGAGCAGGCTCGCGCTCGCTTGCGTCGGGAGGCCATTGGAATGGTTTTCCAAAACGCCCATCTCTTCCCATCGTTGACGGCTCAGGAGAATGTCGAGGTGCCGCTGCGATTGGTGCACCTGGAGCCCAGGGAGCGCCGTCAGCGGGCCCAGGCGGCCCTGGAGCGCGTGGGATTGGCCCACCGGCTGCACCATCGCGGTCTTGAGCTATCCGGCGGAGAACAGCAGCGGGTGGCCCTGGCTCGGGCTTTGGTGCATGAGCCACGCCTGCTTGTAGCAGATGAGCCAACAGGCAATCTGGATACGACCACGGCTCGCGCGATGATGCAGTTACTGCGCGAGCTAGCCCATGAACGCGGCATCGGTCTGCTGATGGCTACCCACGATCCCGAGGCCGTGACCCTGGCCGACCGCGTCCTTGAGATCTCAGACGGTACCCTCCGCTAGCCGGGGTGATAGCTAGAGCATAGGAGAGGAGGTAGAAGCCGATGGCCACCACCGAGAGCAGCTCGCCTGTACAGAGACCCTCGCCTCAACCAGCAGGACCACCCCGACGCGGCAGGCTCGTCCCCGCCCCTTCTGTCTTTCGTCTGGCCTGGTGGCGTGCACGGAGTAGCCGCGGCCTGTGGCTGGTCGCAGGGTTGGGCATATTGGCCGCGGTCATCCTCGCAGCCTCCGGGCCACTCTACTCGACGCTGGCTATGACGGCGGGCCTGCGGGCGGTCCTGCTGGCCAGCCCTCAAAATCGGACGGTGATCGTGCAGGCGACCACCCAGCAGATCAATGCCGCTGTACTTACTCCTATCAGCAGCTCCATTGACCAGGATGTCCATCAATATCTTGGTCCCTTTGTCGGGCCATTGCATCTCTCGCTCGATGTTCCCTGGCAGAAGGTGATCGCACGCGATGGCCAGCGCCTGAATCCTGCAGTCGATGACCTGGCCCTTGTTACACAGCCTATCAGTCAGGCCGCTCAGCATCTGACCCTCGTCTCTGGCCACCTGCCCCCGGCGCTGACAGCGGATCAGGCACGGCATCAGGTGACAACCACTGGGGCCAGTCTGGCGATCGCCCTCAGCCAGCAGGAAGCCCAGCGCTGGCAGGTCCACGTCGGCGAAACAGTGGCTATTCAGCTGGTCTACAATCTCCCAGGACTGACGACTGGCGTGGACCCCTTCAACTTGCGCCGCGTCCGCACGCTGACGCTCCACATCACGGGCATCTTCTCGAACCAGCACCACGGGACCAGCCTGGACGAAGATCCTTTCTGGCATCAGGAGACTTTCCTCAGCGCCGACCACCAGGGCGTGGGCCTCAATGGCGAGGGGGCAGATTATACGGCATTGGCCGATACCACGACACTGCTGGCGGTGCTCGATAGTTTCTATCAGCAACTGCAACATGAGCAGAATCCTGCGACGCTTACAACTCAGCCCGTGCTCAGCTGGCTCTATGAGCTGCAGCCAGCTCAGATCACGATAGATCAGCTCTCGGCCATCACCTCCGGTGTGCATAGCCTGCAGCTCGATGTGGCCAATCGCAGCGCTGAGGATAGCCCGGACGCCCTGACGCAGGAACCGTTTGTCATGGGAACAACCGTGCTTCTTCCTTCCAATACACTCCTGCAATATCAGGATCAAATTGGATTGGTAAACATTCCGGCCACGGCAGTGCTGGTGCTCATCGTGGCGCTGCTGCTCTTCTTTGTGAGCATGATCGCCGATTTGCTGGTCGACCGCCAGAGTGAGGCCATCGCCGTGCTGCGCAGCCGTGGCCTGAGCCGCAGCCAGGTTTTCGCCCTTTTTGCCTGGCAGGGTCTGCTGTTGAGCATACTCGCGCTGCTCGTGGGCCTCGGCGGTGCCGGGCTGCTGGTGCAGTTGCTGGCTGTTTGTCTGCTGCCTGCAGATGGCCCGAGCGTGCTCAGCCTGGTAGCCCAGGATTGGCCGGCGCTCCTCTCATCTCTGGGCTGGCCTGTAGGGCTGACCGCCCTGGCCGCCCTGGGGGCTTTGCTCACAGCACTCTGGCGCCCTCTCCGCACGAATATCGTCAGTCTGCGCCGCGAAATGGCACGCTCTACGCATCGTCCGCTCTGGCGCCGCTTTCATCTGGACATCGTCTTTTTACTTCTGATGCTGGCAGGCTACGGTCTCTCGCTCTATTTTGTGAACAGCAACGTGCTCGATGCCCGCTTGCGCCTGCTCTTGCTCTCCCCGCTTTCACTCCTCGGTGGGGTCTGTCTGCTCCTGGCAGCTATTCTGATATTTTTACGTCTTTTACCGCAGTTGTTGGCCCTGGCCAGCAGGTTGGCAGCCAGACGGCGCGGGGCTGCTCCACTCCTGGCAGTGGCCCAACTGGCGCGCTCGCCGCGCCAGCCAGTGCGTATGACCCTCTTGCTGGCCCTGGCCACAGCCTTTGCCATCTTCAGTCTCGTTTTTCTCAGCTCGCAGACGCAGCGCGCCATCGATGTCTCAACCTACACAGTGGGGGCCGACTTCAGCGGTCCTCTGACTTTCCCCGGTCGGCTCGATGATCTGGCCGATTTGACCGCCACCTATCGGCACCTGCCCGGGGTAGAGGCTTCCTCCCTTGGTTTTGTCACAACCGCCAGCGCTGGTGGTTCTCTGCAGCTCCCCATTGGCCTGCGTGCCGTTGATAGCGCAACGTTTCCCCGGGCTGCGCTCTGGCCGCGCCAAGGCTCCGGTCCCGCCCTGCCCACGCTGATCGCGCTCTTGCAGGCTCGCCGCAGCTGGGGCGAAGCCCATCACCTGGTACCTGCGATCATCGATGAAGCCGCGGCCCAGTCGTTGCACCTCTCCATTGGCTCAACCCTGGTGCTCACAGTCACGGCGACGCCGGGTTCGCCGCCCATCGAGACCTCTTTTCTGGTGGTTGCGCAGGTGCAGGCGATTCCTACTGTGCTCTCCAGCCCCCAGGGCAATGTCGCCAACGGCATTCCCGCCGGCGGCGTCCTGGTCGACTACCAGACCTACGCCGATATCTTTGAGGGGCCAGCCCTGGCCGCTGGCAGCGATTTGCTCCCGCTCAATTATGTCTGGCTGCGCACTTCCGAGAAAGCCTCTGATCTGCAGCATCTCCGCCTGCTGCTGGCCAACAGCGATCTAGAGCTGACACAAGTGTATGATCGACGCATGTTGTTAGAAGAGCTTCGCTACGAGCCGCTCTATCTCGATCTCCTCGGCCTGTTGACGCTCGGGGTAACCGCAGCGCTCGTGCTGGCTCTCGTAGGGAATCTGCTGGCATCGTGGCAAAGCGCTCGTAGCCGCCTGCTGCAGTTCGCCGTGCTCCGCGCTTTGGGAAGCAGCACCCGCCAGCTGGCAGCCACACTGGCCTGGGAACAAGGGCTGATCTACGTGATGGCAATCGCCTTGGGAACTGTCTTCGGCTTCGTACTTGCCTGGCTGGTGGTGCCAGCGCTGCTCTTTACTGGCGCTCCGAGCGGTGGCTCCGGTAGCAGTTCCGGTAGTACCGCCCTCTATGTTTCGCAGCGCGTCCCTACCGTTCAGCTCATTTTTCCACCGGCCCTGTTCGCCCTCCTGGCAGCTTTGGTGCTCATCTGCGTCCTGGCGCTGATCTTGCTTGTCAACCTGGTGACACGCCTGACCGTAGCTCGTACACTGCGCCTGAACGAGGATTAGTGACCAGCGATACGCAGATAAACCTCCCGGACGCCGTCAAAACGAAAAGCGAGCGCGGACGATGGCAATCGTCTCGCGCTCGCAGTCGTTCTTGACGAAGACCTCTCTACTTGTCGGTTCCCCGCCCACCGGAAGGAGCGACTGGCTGGGTCTCGCTGACCAGCGCACCGGCCTCAACTTCATGAATATAACGCCGGCCACGCAGCAGCGAGGCCACCGCAGCCAGCAGGCAGAGGACGAGCGAGAGGTAGAAGACTGCCCGCAGACCGACCATGAACGGCGAGGCAATGAGGTTGGGGAAGAACATCTTACCGAGCAAGTGGGCACGCTGCGCCGGCGCAATATGCTGCAGGACTGCAGCCGGCAAGAGCGTGGCCATCGGGTTGTAGCCCAGGAACGCCGCAAAGAGGGCCGAGGTAGGCGGCAGATGGGCAATCGTATCTGCCACAGCCGCAGGCACCCCGGCAGCCGTCAGGCCCGAGGAAAGCGCTGGCGGGAGAGCCGTGGCCAGACCAATGGTCACTACACTAAAGAAGATGCCAATGCTCATGACCGTGGCTGAATTCTGGAAGGTCGAACGCATACCAGAAGCAACGCCACGCCTGTCCGCCGGCACACTATTCATAATGGCCGTTGTATTCGGAGCTGCAAACATTCCTTGCCCAATCCCCATGAGCAGCAGAATGAGCGCAAACCAGAGGTAGTTGAAGTTCGCCGGCAGGAACGTCAGGAGCAGGAAACCCAGGGCCTGGATGACCATGCCCAGGGTCGAGAAGAGACGCGCCCCAAAGCGATCAGATAACCAGCCACTCAGCGGCCCGAAAGCGATGAAGCCGATCATGAGGGGCAGCATGTAGATGCCAGCCCACAGTGGCGTCTCCTCAAAGCTGTAACCGTGAAGGGGTAGCCAGATTCCCTGCAGCCAGATGATCAGCATGAACTGCAGGCCGCCACGCGCAATGCTGGCGAGCAGACTACTCAGGTTGCCCGCAGTGAACATGCGGATCTTGAAGAGGTCCAGGCGAAACATGGGATCGCTGATGTGCAGCTCGACGAAGACGAAGGCTACCAACAGAATGATCCCGACCACAATCGCCAGAATGACCAGAGGATTGGTCCAACCCATCGGCTGATTGCCATATGGTTCAAGACCGTAGGTGATGCCAATCAGCAAGATGGTCAGCCCCAGCGCAAAGGTAATGTTGCCCAGCCAGTCAATCTTCTGGTGGCCGCGAATGGTCGCTGTCTCGCGCAGCATCCAGTAGGCCCAGACGGTTCCGAAGAGGCCAAAGGGCACACTGACCAGGAAGACTACCCGCCAGTTGATGGTCGCCAGAATACCGCCCAGGATCAGACCTATGATGGAGCCAAGGATCGAGGCAATCTGGTTGATACCCATCGCCATGCCCCGCTGATGCGGCGGGAAGGCATCAGTCAGAATGGCAGTGCTATTGGCAAAGAGAAAACCACCACCCACACCCTGGATGAGACGGAAGATGATCAGCTCCAGGGCCGCTGTGTTACCTTTGCCTGGCGTCAAGAAGAGGAGAATGCTCCCCAGGGTGAAGATGGCAAACCCCAGGTTGTACATGCGGACACGCCCGAACATGTCGGAGATGCGCCCAAGGGTCACCAGGAGCGTGGCCGTGACAACCATATAGCCCAGTAGCAACCAGAGGAAATAGTTGGTCTCCCCAGGCGCTAGCGGATTGATGCCGATGCCGGTGAAAATCGCTGGGAGGGCAATCAGCAAGATGCTGGAGTTGATGGTGGCCATCAACATGCCGAGCGTGGTGTTCGATAGCGCAATCCACTTGTAATGGGGACTAAGCTGAGGTCGCTCTCCACTTACCTGGACCTGTTGCTGTAATGCCTCACTTCGTGCCATACCGCTCTCGCTCACCTTCTTCCTGCTCTACTTACTCTTCACACAATACATTTCACTTTATGAATACAATGACCAGAGAAAAAGGCCGCCAGTGTCGGGTCGGGGACAGCTCCAGGCCACGGACGGTGAGCGCGCCAGCCCGGCCCGCTCTCTCTGGCCCTGGCGCCGGGCTGGCGCCACTCTGCGCCGTTGTCATTTCCCTCTGGCCGCCTGCTGACAGAGCGCCCTCTAGGCTTTGTCCGAGGCTCGCTCGTAAGGAGGACGCAAATCGCCGGGGCGCCCACTGTAAGGAGCCAGGCCCGCACCTGGGCCAAGCTCCTGCTCCGGTAGGTGCAGACGACGCGCTTTGCGCTCCAGGGCCAGCAGGATCAGATCGACGACGCTATCCAGATCGAGCACATCCGTGTTGACTACCAGGTCATAGAGATGGGCATCGGCGGGATGCCGCCGATATTCAGTCTGCAGATAGCGCTCTCGATCATGGTCCTTGCTCTGGATACGCGAGCGGGCTGCATGCTCATCCAGGCCCTCGCGGCGCATCACATAGGGCACACGCCTCTCCAGCGAGGCCACAATGCGCACATGCAGGACATCCCGCCGTTCTCCCAGCACCACCTGAGCCCCGCGCCCGACAATGACGACGTGCCCGACGGCAAAGGCCCCCCTGATGACCCGATTGACGGCTTCGCGATATTCTTCAGGGTTGGTAAAGAGGGCCACTGGTGTGCTCTCATCATAGATGGCAGGATAAACCGCCGGCGCAATTCCCTGCATGCTGGTCAGGATACGTGAGAGGAGACCCTCGACATGCTCATCACGCGCTGCTGCCTCCTCCTCACTGACTCCCAGCTCCCGCGCCACCTGTACCACCACTTCGTGATCCACTAGATGCCAACCCAGCCGCTCAGCCAGCCTTCTGGCAATCTCCCCTCCACCACTACCATATTCACGTGAGATGGTCACAGCTCTCATCTGGTCGATGCTACCAGACTCTCCGCTCATTACCCTCCCTCCTTTGCCTGGCCGCCGCGCCAACGCTCCCCGCGCGCCAGCATGCGAAAGCGACCAGCCTTTAATTTGATATTCAAATTATCTCACTTACCAACTATACTACATTCAAACTAAATGATCAAGGTCAGCGGGACAGCGATTCCTGCAGTTGAAGAGCGGGAAGGCAGAGAGCGGATGCAAGGCGCAGGGGAAGCCGGGCCGGTATGGCTGGGGCGGATAACAGTCCTGGCGAGGAGAGGCAAGTACTAGGGCGCGACGCGGCTCTCTCACTGGGTTGTTGGACTATATTCGTAGGCGCCAATATCGCAAGCGCCCTGCTGGGGTCGTTGCAGGCCGCGCTGATCGGTCTTCACATCGCAGTCGGCGGCGGGAATGCGGTTGATCGCAGGACTACCTGCCAGCAAGGCATGGGTCTGCGTAGGCCCTCCGTTGGCGCGTAGCTGTGGATCAATGGCAAGCGGTGTTGAGCCTGTATCCACAAGATCAAGATGGTGGCGTTTAGAGGGATCAAGAAAGGTGGCTCCCGCGGCCCGCTGAATGAGGTTATAGCCCCCGCTCGTCACCTGGCCCACCAGATCGGGATCTTGATCGGCTGTATTAGCGGCCACCAGCGAGTTCAAGAGGGTCACCTGCCTACTGTGTCCGCTCTCTGTGACGACAGTCAGGCCGCCGCCGGCAGAGGCATGGTTGTCATAGATCGTGCAGAAGTCGAGACGGGCACTGCTCCCGTCGACGAGCAAGCCACCCCCCAGGCTCCCCCGTTTTCCCTGCGCACTATTCTCGGAAAGTGTGGAATTGACCAGCGAGAGCTTCGTCTCTTGCAGTCCTACCCCAGAAGTTGGGGACAGAGCTAAGATCCCTCCTCCCTCAGCATCGCTGGCAAGAGACTGGGCCTGGTTATTCGCCACGGTGCTGTCCGTCATCACCAGGTTGCCCATAATAGCGAGGCCACCGCCGCTGGCAGATCCGGAGGATGTCGTTGAGACAGCGACGTTCTGACTGATGGTGCTGTTGTTGATCACCAGTATCCCCTCGGCAAGCACACCTCCCCCCACAGCCAGGTCATCCTGAGTGCTGACGCGGTTGCCAGTCACGGTGCTCCCTATAAGGGTGAGCTTTCCACTCGCTCCCCCTGACAAGACGAGACCACCCCCAATCGCAAAGTGAGCTTTTACACTGTTGCCTGCGACCAGGGTATTCTTCAGGGTCACCTGGCTTCCCGAGGCCTGCAGCCCCGCACCCGCCCCCTGCAGGGCTGCGATGATGCTGTTGTTCACCAGTCGCGTGTTAGTGATCTGAACGGTGCTATTGAGGGCAAAAATTCCACCGCCATAGGCATTTTCCAGGCTGTTGACTTGATTGCCAGAGACCACGCTATCAGTCAGGGTCAGAGTGCCTTTGAGACTCACGATGACCCCTCCCGCGGCATCGTTCCCACCACGACCGGTGTCATTGACGCTATTATCTGTGATCTGGCTGGCGCTGACGGTCGCCTTCCCCCCATTGTTGAGAATGGCGGCGGCATGGGCAGCCTGCCCACTAGCCTGGATATGAGTAATGATGCTCTGCTGTAGCGTCAGTTCCCCTTGCTGGCCATTGTCAATGGCACTGCCTCCAGCCAGATCTGAGTTGCCGGAGTTGCCGCTGTCACTGAGCGGCGGGATGGTAATCTGCGCAATGCGGCAGCGCTGTAAGGTTAGCTTCCCCTGATTGAGAAAGAAATCGCCTGGACTCGGCTGTCTCTCGCTGAAGCTAAGGTCGCTGAAAGTAACGCTGGTCCGAGCCAGAATACGAATGGCATAGCTGGCCTCAAGGCCAGGCTGGCCGCTGATGGTGAGCCTGGCAGCCCCCGGGCCACGAATCGTGAGGTTTTTACCAATGTCAAGATTGTGCGTGAGAGAGAGAACGCCGGTCAGTCCGGGCTGCACGCTGATGGTCTGGCCAGGCTTCGCCTCGGCAATGACCTGCCGTAGCGAACCCGGCCCATCATCCTGGAGCGAGGTCACCTGCAAGGGGGCTACCTGTTGATAGAGTAGCCAGCCAGCCGGAATGAGGAGCCCCAAAATGAGGAGGACAACCAGCGCCAGCCTGACCAGCGCCAGCGTGCGGGCCCGCTGACTGGCTCGGAGGAAAGCCGCCTCTCGGGCACTGACAGGGGTACGTTCCTGCCAGCGCAAAGCCTCCTTGAGCTGCGTGCCCCGATAGAGACGGTCCCGTGGCTTGCCACGCCGCCACCATTCCTGCACATCAGCACTGACCCTCTGTTGGAGAGGAAGATCTTCTCCAGCCTGACGCACCCAGTCAACCAGTCGCGGCCATTCCTGCAGCAGGGCCTCATGGCTGACCTCTAACGTCACTTCTCCTGCGCGACGCTCAATCGTCAGCAAGCGTGCCGCTACAAAGGCATCACACGTCTCTTGCATCAGACGGGTCTGCTGCTCGTCTATCAGGGCAAATTCACTTTGGCGAGCCTGACGACGCAGAGGCGCCTGGCCCTCGCGCCCTGGCTGAATCAAGCGCAGGAAGAGCTGACGCGCCAGGAAGCGATGCTGATCGCTGGGAAGCGCGGCATAGGTGGCCTCGGCATGGCGTGCCAGGGCCCCGCGTACCCCTCCAATGGCCTCATAGGCACGCCGCGTGAGACGGTTCCCACGCCGCTGCTGAAAGAGCTGGTCAAGGGTGAATTCAAGCAGAGGCAGAGCGCCTGGCTGCTCGCGAATATCCAGCAGCAAATCAGCTACCAGGTCCTCATCGAAGACTAGCTGGACGTCGGGCAGCAGAGCTGGCTGCTCGATGACGGCCCGCAGCTCGTCGAGAGTCATGGGGCCTATCGGGCAATGCGCTGGTCCCTGCAAGAGCTGCGCCAGGGCAGGATAGGCCAAAGGACGATCGTAACAATCGGCTCGCAGGGTGAGGAGGAGGATCAGCTTGCCGTAAGGGACAGAGACCGCTGCGGCGATCAGCTCAATGAAGCGCCGCCGCTCAGTTTCGGTGACTTCGGGGGCGAATAATTCTTCAAACTGGTCAATCACCAGAACAACGTAGGGATGATCAGGGGCCAGGGTCAGGGCCAGACGGTGTAGGGCAGTACTATCTCCCTGGACAAGGGCGGTGTGAATCGCCTCCTTCTCTTGCTGGCTTCCGCCGGCGGCCAGCACTTCGGCCAGCGCCTCTAATGGCCGATAGGCTGGCCTGAAAACGGCCAGATAGCGCCAGTTTTGACTGCCTGGCAGCGCCCCCGCTTGCAGCCGGGGAAGCAGACCGGCCATGAGGAGGCTCGATTTGCCGACCCCAACACCACCGATGAGCGCCAGCAGACGGGCAGCAGAGGACTGAGACGGTTCCCTGCCCAGCAGAGTAATGAGCCGCGACAGCAGCTCCTGGATAAGCCGTTCACGTCCAAAGAAATCGCCTTGATCGTCTTGGGTAAAGGCCCGCAGTCCTTTGTAAGGATTGCGCGTCTCTATCCTTTCAATAGAAATTGTCTCTTTTTGCTGACTTTGTCTTCCCCACTGCTCGCCTTCAATCTGGCGAATAATCTCATCCAGAGCTTGCCGATAGCGGAGGCCGCTCCCATCGCTGAAGAGGGCTGGAGGCACAGCCTCGGCCAGCTGCCAGGTGCTCCCAGTTGAGGGTGCCGCTCCCACGAGGAGATAGCGTACTGGACGTCGATACAGATGGGCCATTTGCAGAAGCTGCTCGGACACAGGCAGTGTCTGATCCTGAGTGGTAAGTCCCACCAGCAAGAGCTGAGCCGCTCGCATCGCCTGTCTGAGTGCCAGCTCGCCACCTTGCTCGCAGCTTCGCGCCATGATCACAGTCAGGCCACGCTCGTGCAGCGCTTGCTGCAGGTGCTGGCTGGCAGGAGATTGCTCGTCCCCAATAGCGAGAATCACGCGCCAGTTGCGCTCACTGTCGACAGGCCGCACAACAGGATATTCCTCGTCTGGGTGCAAGGTCAGGCTGCGCTCGGTCACCGAATCCGGCAGGGCCTCACTGGCAGCCCTGCCCAGGGCGCGCGCGAAGAGGATGATGGCCGGATAGCGCTCCTCCACCTTCTTGGCAAGGGCGCGACGAATCACGCGGTCGACTGACTCTGGCAGTGAAGGATCGTGCTTGCGCAGCGGCGGTGGCTCTTGAGAGAGGTGCTGGCCGATCAGCTCAGGGCCTCGGCCCTGGAAAGGTCGCACACCACATAATAGCTCATAGGCGATGATAGCCAGGGCATACTGATCGCTGGCAAAAGTTGGTTGACCACGGCATTGCTCGGGGGCCATATAGGGCAATGTGCCAACCAGAGCAGACTCTCCAGCCGGCATGCCATCCTTCCCTAATAGCGGTAGGGCAATCCCGAAATCGCTTAAGAGCAGCCCTTCTCTCCCAAGGAGGATATTGGCCGGCTTGACGTCTCGATGGACAATATTGCGATCGTGGGCATATTGCAGAGCACCTGCCAGCTGGTAAACATAGCTGACGACTGTAGCAAGAGAGAGATGCGAACCGCGCGGATGCCTGTCGAGGAGGGTCCCCCCCGGCAGATAGTCCATGACCAGATAGGGCTGACCACGCTCGATGGCAAACTCATGTACGGGTACAATGTGTTGGTGGCGCAGGCTAGCCAGAATCTGGGCTTCCTTCAAAAAAGCCTGCTCATCCTCTTCTCTCAGGAGCTGGGTAAGAACCTTGATAGCAACCTGGGTTCTCAAGTAGAGGTGCTCAGCCAGGAAGACTGCCCCATATGATCCGCTGCCTAGCAGACGTATCAGACGGTAATTGCCAAGTCGCTGGCCCTGGCGTATCATTGCCAGGCTCCTCCCTTGTTGGGCCAGATAGGCCTCGCTGGTCCAGAACGAAAGGTACTCCCGGTACGCTCATTATGCCTTACTTGCCCGGCATGCGAACCTGCAAGATAAGGTTACTCCTCCTGCTTGTTACTGTCAAGTGATTCAGTTCACAGAAGACGAGCGCCTCGAGAAGGTCTCCCGTGGTTGGCTCTTTCAAGCCTCTCTCACGACTTGTGCGGGTCTCTCCCGTGTCGATGTGTGTCACACAGAAATCTGGCATGGTTATTGCACTAATGGAAGAGTGTAAGCCAGGGCAGCAAAAGAGTGCCTGCCCTCGCTCCAGGTCACAGGACGGACCTAGCAGCGGCTTATCTGATCGACCTGAGTCGCCGACGACCCTTCAACCGACCAGTCAAAGCCGAACAAAGGAGAGACTTCATGGGCAGCAACACGCATGATGCAGCACCACCCGACTCTGTGCACTGGCATGCTGCCTGTGCCAGGTTTTCGCGCCTCGGGCGCTCTGGCCTGCTGGCGCTCCTGCTTGTCTGTGCGCTGCTTCTTGTCAGCGGCCTCCCCCAGGCGAGAGCAGCCGGCACAGCTCCCAACGGGCCGGGCTACGCCTCTACCTGGTCGCCCTCGAACAAGGCTTTCCTTGGCACCGCAGCCAACACCACCAGCGATGTCTGGTTCACCGGCTTCAACGGGATTATCAGCGAGGTCTTTTTCCCTACTGCCGATACGGCCAACACCACCGATCTACAGTTCCTGATTGGCGACAGCGGCCATACCTGGGTCGATGAGGAGAAGGTCGCCACAACCTCTACTGTCCAGCTCTACAATGCCCACTCTCTTGCCTGGCAGGTGACAAATACGGCCAGGAGCGGGCGCTACCGGATCACGAAGATCATCTACACCGATCCCAGCCGCAATTCACTGATTCAACAGGTGACATTCACTGCTCTCAGCGGCACCCTCTCCAATTACTCGCTCTATGTCCTCTATAACCCGGCCATTCACAACGCCGGCAACAATAATACCAGTTCAACCCAGACCTATAATGGCCGCACCATGCTGGTGACAACCGATAGCACCGGCAACTATGCCAGCGCCCTGGCCGCCTCGATCCCCTATGTCTCCGGCATGACCAGCTCAGGCTTTGTCGGGGTCAATGATGGCTGGACTGACCTGAAAGCCTCCAGTAACTGTGGCAGCAGCCCTTGCCCAGACTATACGATGAATTATACGTATAGCCTGGCCAGCAATGGCAATACGGCCCAGACGGGCCTGCTCGATCTCTCAAACGGCGGCAGCGTCAATACGACTACCGCCACTTCGATCACCTTTAACCTCGTCCTCTCTTTCGGCCAGACCAGCGGCAGTACCTCCGCCTCCACCGTCGCCGAGCAGACACTCAATGCCACGCTGAGCGATCCTTCGAATATGCTGGCGACCTATGTAGCACAGTGGAACAGCTTCGACAACAGTCTCACTAGCCCACCAGCGATTGGCGGCACAACGGCGATCCAGCAGGCGCGCCAGCAGGAGTACTACCTGGCCGCGAACGTGCTGAAGGCCTCTCAGGATAAGCAGACAGGAGCCTTTGTAGCCGGTCTGGGCGCCCCTTGGGGCGACAGCAATGGCGATAGCGACGCCGGCTATCACCTGGTCTGGGAGCGCGATATGTACAAGATCGCCAGCGCTCTGATCGTGGCCGGTGATAGCGCAGATGCCCTGCGCGCCGTGCAATGGGCCTTTAATACTCAGCAGCAGGCCGATGGGCACTTCCCCCAGAATAGCTATGTCAATGGGACACCCTACTGGAATGGCATCCAGATGGATGAGCAGGCTTTCCCGATCATCCTGGCCTGGAAGCTCGGAGTGACTGATAACAGCACCTTTGTGAACCACATCAAGAAGGCCGCCGACTATATCGTCAATAATGGCCCGCGCACCGGTCAAGAACGCTGGGAGGAGAACAGCGGCTATAGCCCGTCAACGATTGCGGCAGAGATCGCCGGCCTGCTCTGCGCCGCCGATATTGCCCGGATCAATGGTGATACGAGCGATCAAACGCGCTATACCAATGCCGCCGACTATTATCAGGGCATGGTCCAAAACTGGACCTTCACAACCACTGGCCCGCTGAGCGGCGGCTACTACTTCGAGCGCATCGACGGCAATGGCAACCCCAACGATGGAGCCTCCTTGACGATCGCTAATGGCGGGGGCACCTACGACGAGCGGACTATTGTGGACGCCGGCTTCCTGGAGCTGGTTCGCCTGGGAGTGATGCCGGCCAACTCTCCCTATATTACGCTCTCTTTGCCTGTGGTCGATGCCACCATCAAGGAGACGATTAATGGCTATCCTTACTGGTTCCGCTACAACCATGATGGCTACGGTGAGCATAGCGATGGCTCGAACTACAATGGTACGGGCATCGGACGCCTGTGGCCAGTCTTGACGGCTGAGCGCGGGATCTATACGGTCGCTGCCGGCGGCGACGCCGATCTCTACCTGAGCGCACTCATGGCCGCGGCCAATTCCTCGGGCATGATTCCCGAGCAGATTTGGGATGTGGCCGCCCCCAGCGGCTATACAGCCGGGACCCCGACAAAGTCGATGAACCCGCTCAACTGGGCAATGGGCGAGTATATCGTCTTGCTCTTCTCCCAGGCCAATCACCGCGTGGTGGATCTGCCTTCGATCACCTACAGTCGCTACGTGACCAACGCTTACCAGCCCCATAGCGGCTGGGTGGTCGACTACGACCCCAATCAGCTCCATCGCGGCAAGGCCCTAACGATTTACTATAACGGCTGGCTGGCCTCACATACTCATGTCTATATCCGCTGGGGAGAGAACGGCTGGCAGAATATTCCTCCCGATGCAGCCCTGGTAAAGCGCAGCGACGGCTTCTGGCAGGTCACTATCAGCGTGCCGACCGATGCTACGCAGATCAATTTCGCCTTCCATGACGACGCGAATAACTGGGACAACAATGGCGGCGGGAACTGGAATGTTCCAATCACAGCCTGAGCATGCTGACATCGGCCTGTGAGCAGGCCCAGACCAGGACGCCCCTGCTCGTTGACAACGCTTGCTAGACATTCTCCCTTTCCCCAACGAGCACAGTTGGCCCTGGTAGGGAAGGAGCGAGGGTATTGCGCCCACTTCCTCCGTGAATTGCTCTCGTTCCTTCCCTCTCTTCTTCTTGATACAGCCCAAGAGGGTGAATCAGCTCAGGCCCTTGCCCAGCCTCTCACCCAGAAAGGAGAGCTCGGGCCTGAGAGCGCTAGCGAGAGAGCAGCAGCCACCTCTAGGGCACTGGCAGATAGGGACGCATCATCTCGTTATCTTCGTGATCGAGAATGTGGCAGTGCCAGACATAACCCGGCCCTGTGGTTGGATCAAAGGGATAGAGATTCTGGCCCGGACGCACCCCATTGACCGGCGTGGCGATCGGCGCCCAGCGCACAACCAGGCGCGTGACCTGGCCAGGATACATCTTGATCGTGTCTTTCCAACCCTCCTCACCAGGATCAGGAGGCAGCAGCGGGCCACATAGATAGGGAGTGAGATCGGGATTGCCCCCCAGCGCGCCATCGGCATTCGGCTGACTGTAGGGCAAAGGCGGCCCATAGCCCGGAATAAAGACGCCCTCCGGATAGTGGACCGGCCCCCAGGAACCATCAGGACGAAGACCGTTATAGGTTCCCCCAGGGAAGAGTGAGTCGTAGCGCGCACGATAACCTTCAACATCCAAGGCCTGGCGATTGAGCAACTGGAACTGGACAAGATGAATGTGAATGGGATGAGCGTCCTCAGTGAGATTCGCGATCTCCCAGAGTTCGGTCGCCCCTACACGCGGCAGCTCAGTCAGATACACCCCCTGTCCCTGCCTATCAAGCTGGGCCCCCAGCACTGGCTCGTTGCTCCCTTCGCGTACTCCCCCCCACTTGGTGTTATTAACCAGCACCTCAACAGGTCCCCTCGGCCCTTCCACCTCAACAAGCACCAGCTGCCGCCTGACCGCCAGCCTCACACCAGCCGCCAGGACACCCCTTTGCGGATCGGTCAGGCGCACGATAGCTGATGGCCGCTTGAACCTCCCCCGAAGCGGCAAACCACTGGCCGGATTATAGGTCGTGTCAGGTTTCACCAGCGGCCACGAGACGCGAATCTGCATGATCCGCCCAGTAGTGGCAGGATCAGGCGGGTCACCATCAGGGAAAGGAGCCGGGGCGCTATTGACCAGGAGCAGGGTGCGACCGGCATAGGGAGCAAAGTCAATGATGACGTCGGCACGCTCTCCTGGCGCCAGGAAGAGCCTCGGAGCTGCTGGATCACCAGGATCATTGAGCTTGACCGGCCTGTCAAGTAGACCACCATCCGTGCCAATCTGCCAGAAGATCGGCCCCGGCTCCCGAGTCTGGGCATCGACCAACCGCATCTGGAAGAAGCGAGCGTTGGCCGCATTCACAAAGCGAAAGCGATAGCGCCGCGGCTGGACATTCAGATAGGGCCAGGCTTTACCATTGACGACAATGACATCGCCGAAGAACTCGGGAATCCAGTAAGGATGAATAGAGGGATTGGGAGGCGTCCCATTGAGGCCAGTGGGATTGTTGGGCGGCGTCCCATCGGGAAAGAGCAACTGCCCATGCGTGTCAAACTGCCGATCCTGGATCATCAGCTCAATCTCCTGGGCACCAGCCGGCAGACCGAGCGGATTGTCTGGCCGCCCGGTATCGTGAGCATCGCGGATCAGATAAAAGGCCTCCAGCCCCGCGAAGAGGGTCAAACGGGTCACGCCCAGCGTGTGATCGTGGAACCAGAGCGTCGTCGCTGGCTGCCTGTTGGGATACCAATAGACCGCGGCATTCGGTGCCGTCGGCCTAGCAGTGCAGTAACCTTTGCCATGCCGCCCGTCGGGAGTAAACCAGGCCTCGGGCGCCCCATCAAAGGCGGAAGGAACTTCGCCACCATGCAAATGGACCACCGTCGGAAAAGCCCCTACAAAAGGCACGGTCGAACCCATTTGCCCCAATGGATCAGCCCAGTGAATGGTCTGGTCAACAGTAAGGAGTGGCAAAAGCTTCGATTGATGCGCTAACGGTAGAGCATTGACATAGGTCACCATCGTGGGTATCCCTTGCCGGGCCTCAACCGTATAGCCAGGGTAATGCGGCGAACGCCCGTCTACCTGATACCCCCAGACATAGGTGCCGGCATTGAAGGGAGGGCGAAGACGGGCATAGAGACAAGCCGGCAGAACGCGCTGCTGAAATTCGACCATGTGCACCCGAAAATACGGGCCGCTGACTCGCGCACCAGCAAAGGTGGGTAGCGGCTCGACAAACTGCGGGATCTCAGCCCCCGGCAAGGGTGTCTGGGCAACACGTAGCGAGGCAGAGACACGCGAAGCCCTAGGCAGCGAGAGGGGAAGTAGACCTCCAAAACCCAGGGCAGCACCAATTTTGAGTAGCTGCCTGCGAGTCGGCATATGCTGATGCTCCTTTCCAAGGACGTTTCGATAAAGCGAGTACTCCTTGCAAGCTGCATTACAGGGAACTGTCTTATGAAATAAAAGGAGCAACAAACTCTGGTGTAGCCGGCTTCCTGCTGAACAAGAGGGACAAAAAGAAGAATCAGAGGAGTAACGAGAGACCGGTCAGACCAGGGATCATTGTAGAGAACAAGCGAGTATGCAGCGTCTCGGGCTCCCTTGCCAGGCCAGTCGCTCGCGGCAAGCCATGTCACAGGAAGCGAGGAACTCGTGTTGCGCTTGGCTCTTCCTCTGTTCTTTGGGGGATAGTCTCGCGAGGTCCTTTCCGCTGGGAGGGGCGATGAATGAAGGATTACACAATGGCTATGTTTTCGATCCATTGTGTATATATACAAGCAACTGAGACCTTTGAGAGTAGAGCCGTGAGGAAGGCTCGTCCCTGTTGTCCCTCACTGGCCCTGGCACGGTGAGAGAGTAGCAGACTCCCTCTTGAGAGGGTAAAAAAGACCGTCACGTATTGTCAAGAGGCATTGCTTATGAAATATTTTTCAGCAAAAGCTCTGCTAGCATGCCATGCCTTTTTCGTAGGTGATACAGCAGTCGAGGACCTGGCGATCTCAGGTTCTCAGCTATAGTTGAGGCCAGGGCGCCTCTCCTCACGACAGAAGAGTTATTCATCTTTCCCATGCCCTTGGGGTCATAGGGACATGGTGGGTCCTTGCCTTCTCCTTTGTAGAGAAGCCCGGCGCCGGCAACCGAGAAAGCTAGCGGTCCTGCGGCAGGCCGTCTGGTTTGGGCCAGCGTCCCAGTTTACCCTGGGCGACCAAAGCCCCCAGGACCTCCATGATAATTCGTCCAGCCAGCAGGGCCGTCAGATCGGCCACATCATAGGGAGGGGCCACCTCCACCAGCTCCATGCCCTGTAGACCCTCGCGCGCCGCCAGACGGACCATCCTGAAGACCTCACGCGGCTGCAGTCCCCCTGGTTCGGGTGTTCCTGTCCCCGGGGCAAAGGCCGGGTCCACCACATCAATATCAAAGGAGAGCCAGACCGCACTCGCTCCTTTCCAGGCAACTTCTAGCGCGTACTCCATGACACGCTCGATACCATAGCGATCGATGTCGTCGAGCGTGATCACGGTTGCCTGCCGCTCATGGGCCAGGCGCATGCCTTTCTTGGAGCCAGTCCAGCCACCGATACCGATCTGCACCAGGTTGGTGGGGGGCACATTCGGCAGGGTGGTGGCATGAAAGAAAGGCGAGGCATGCATGCGCTCGTCGTAGGTCCGCTCGCTCAGGTCGCTGTGCCGGTCAAAGTGGATCACGCCCAGCTTGCCCTCAACATGTGGTGCGACTCCACGCAGAGTGGCGTAGCCGATGGAGTGATCGCCGCCAAGGACGACGGGAAAGGCACCCCGTCCGACGATGTAGCTGAGAGCGCTTGTGATCTGATCGAAACTTTTCTCGATGTGAGAGGGAATGACCTGAATATCGCCGACATCAACCATGACCAGAGCTGCATGCAGATCAATGCCGCGCTCAGGATTGTAGCCGTAGCTTAGCGCGGAGGCCCGGCGAATGGCCGCCGGCCCAAAGCGTGCCCCTGGGCGGCAGGTGGTACCGCTGTCCAGGGGCACGCCGACAATGACTACATCCTGCCCTCTTAGCTGCTGCATATCATGGAGAAAAGGCACCTGCAGAAAGGTAGCCTCCCCCGTTCCTCCTCCCAATGTCCAGGGTTCGCGCCGAAAAAGGGTAAGGGAGCGATCCTCGATGCTAGCGGCTGCCTCCAACCCATAGCGCCGGGCCTGCTCCCGTCGCGTCCTGGCCTCCTCCCCCTCCGGCTGCTGAGCCTGCCAGTGCATGGCCCACGTTCCTCGCAGGTCCTCGCGCCGCAGCTGCCAACCGTCCTTTTGCACTTCTTCGCCATGACTGCGCGCGCTGTCCACCATGATAAGACCATCCTTTCTTTCCGTTTTCTCCACAACGCGAAAGAGTGTTTTCTCCCCGTGTGAGTTGCAATGAGCATCTTGAGGGAAGATCATAGCTCTGGGAAGCCCAGAGTAGCCGCTGCTTCAACGCCGGGTAGGCCACGCCGCGATGGCCGGAGCCGCCTTGAATGGAGTCGAGACCGAACCGGGCCATACCCTCTGGTCTGGTCGGCCCGCCGTGTCGCTCGCTGGCAGGAGGCACGGCGGGCTACAAGCGTTTATGAGGCAGCACGCCAGGCCAGAGCCCGTACAGGGGAACCATCAAGGCCACGCAGCGGCAAGGGCAGGAAGGAGTACTGATAAACGACGCCGCTAACCAGCCGATCCAGTCGCGCCAGATTCTCGACAATGAGCACATCATTGCCAAGCAAAGTAGCATGAGCATGCTGGGTACCCTGTACGCTGGAGTCGACGCTGAGGGCATCGATGCCTACCAGCGAAGCCCCAGCTTCGACCAGCAGCTGCGCCGCCTCTGGGGAGAGATAAGGATGGCGTAAGTAGCGCTCGCTCTTCCAATAGAGATCCCAGCCGGTACGCAGCAGCACCGCGCCACCCGCCGGCAGCGCCTCCAACTGAGACCGCAGCGCCTCCGCCGTGATCGGCGCGTCCTCCCCAGATCCCTCCAGGGGCACCACAATGCCAGTCAGCAGAAAGCGCTCAGGGGGATACTGCGTAATGGTCTTTCCTTCCGGCACCAGATGAGAAGCGGCGTCAATATGAGTGCCGGTATGCGTCCCCAACACCAGGCGCGACACCTGCCAGGGGGGTTCAGTCTCTACCACCTCAATGCATGGCTCTGGATCACCGGGGAAGACCGTCATTCCCTGCTCGATTGCATGAGAAAGGTCGATGAATTGCATCAGATTGACCTTTCCCTCCTTTCGCATGCCAGTTGCTTTTTCGCGTCCCTCACTGGTTGAGTGCCTTCGTTTTCCCCTCTCAGCCTTGCCTGCTCCCTGATCACGCCGACTGGCTTTCATCTTGCGGCGCAACCAGCTCAACCTTGGGCAAGAGGGACTGACTCAGATCCTGTAGCCACTCCTCTGGCGCTCCAGGCCAGGGGCGTAGCAGATAGCGCGTCTTTAGTTCAGCGCCGGCGATGCGCGTCACGTCGGCTACTGCCTGGAAACCGGCCACTTCGATGCCTCGCCGCGAGGCATAATTGCTGGCATCAGCCCCTATCCAGAGACGGCGCAGACCCTGCTCTTGTAATACTCTGGCCATAGCGATGAGCAGAGCAGGATAGAGCCGCCGGCCACGGTACGGCGGCAAGGTGGCACAATCCCAGATGTAAGCCCTCCCTGGCCGAAGACGGATCGTGAGTCCCAGCTCACCAATTTCTTCATGATTGAAGGAGATCCAGCCATAGGAGGCCAGGACCTTTCCCTCCTCCAGATAAGCTACATAACAGTGACATCCCCGCGCGAAGCGCTCCACTACTACGGCAGAACTGGCCACCTTCATCGCCGCTGCCAACTCCTCAGCCCGCTCCGGACCCACTCGCAGGAAGGCAGCCGGTAGCCGCGCCGGCGAGTTGGCCATGATCGGACGGTCAAGATCGAGGGCCCAGAAGGTTCCCGTGTGTTGCATCACAGAAGCAGCCACATAACTCATCGGGTGCGTGCCTCCGCTCCCTCTTCTACCGTCGCAGGCGCGCGTCGCTGACTGAGTTCGGCAATTGCTTCAGCTAGATGCTCCTCTTGAATATTGTACGCCCCCGCCGCTACACGCACCTTGTGAGCCATCGCCAGGACATCGGCAATCGTGTAGCCCTGCGGCGGTTCAAACTTGTAGCAGGCCATCTCTAACAGCTGCCCGTTCGGATCACGAAAGTAGATCGAGTCCATAAAGCCGCGGTCAATGTTGCCTGTGTTCCAGATGCCACGCTCGTTGAGTCGACGGGCAACCTGGGTATAGGTGGCACGCGAGACCGTGAAGGCCAGATGATGCAGGTTTCCAATGCCTTCGGGGTTGGGCGTCGGATCATTAGTCCGGTCAGCTCGCACAAAGAAGGTGATCAGGCGCCCATCTCCAGCATCAAAATAGAGATGGGTCTCCTCCGGTACATCAAGATTGGGCTGCTCCATGATGAGAGGCATGCCGAGGAAGTCTCGGTAGAATTCGATGATCGCTTCGCGATTGGAGCCAACAAAGGTAATATGGTGAACTCCTTGGACCTGAAGTTTTGCCATTGCTCTCTTTCCCTGACAATGCAATCTCGTGTTTACCAGCTTGCTATATTATATTCTCAAAAAAGATGACCTGCGAAATCAACTATCTGCAGACCAGGAGAGCGCCCCTTTTCCAAGGAAAAGCGAGCGCTGGGCGGCCTTCGACAGACCCGCGTCAGACCGCCTCTCGTCCCGAGTCTGCCCTGCCAGACAGAGCTGCAATCGGTGAATGGGATGAAACAAGATAACAAAGCCAATCGAAGCTAACAATGGCTGTATGAGGACCTTGGTGGTAATTAGCAGGCTTCTCTTCTAGAGAGGGGTCCGCAACTTCCTTCGCTCCTCTTCCCTGGGGGAACCAGCCAGCGACCCGCCCGCAATGGCCGCTGGCGTTCTGGCCTTGCTCGAAGCAGAGCACTGGAGCGCGCGCGGAGAGCCACGACGATCTCGCTCGGGCCAACACGAGGATCTGCCAGTCGCTCTCCACGCGCGTTTGGCAAGCTGCCACTACTTAGCATAAGCGGTGGCTGTCAACGCAGCGTCATTGCCTGGCCCGGCTTACAATGTCGCGACCAGCGGCAGCTGAGCCAGGTCGCCGCGCGCCTGGTACCTTTCCAGCATGCCCTGCGCCTCTTGTAAAAGCACAACCGCTTTCGCGCGCAGAGCAGCCGATCCCGCTTGCAGCGCCGCCTGAGCCTGGAGGACCTGGATGCGGGCTTGCTCCAGCGGCAGATCCAGCTCTTCAGCCAGCCTGGCAGCCTCGCGGAAATGGCGCTCGGCCTCCTCCCAGGTCCCACACATTGCCCGATACCAGGCCCATAAAGTCGCAGCTCGCATTGCCAGCAACCGGCGCTGCTGCTGCTGAGCCGTGGCCAGGGCTGTCTCTAGATAAGGAGCAGCCTCGGCAGGTTGAGCACGTAGCAGCCAGATCTCAGCCAGCCACAGCTGAAGACGTGTGCGCAGATGGTGATAACCATAGTCATCGATGAGCGCCAGGGCTTCCTCCAGCAGAGCCGTCGCCTCCTCCAGACGCCCTTGACTGCGCGCACAGAGGGCCAGGCCCCCACGATAGCCTGCCTGCCGTTCAAGATTGCCCAGCTCTTCAGCCAGCGCCAGCCCTTGACTCAGGACCTCGGTCGCGGCGCGCCACTCCCCCACATAGAGATGCAGCTCCCCCTGCGTACTCGAGAGATGAAGCAAGGCTCCCAACAGCTCGTAGGTCTCAGCGATTCTTCGCCCCTCAGCTAAAGCGGCCTTGGCCGCCTCCAGCTCCCCTAGCAGGAGATGATGATAGGCAGCATTATTGTAGGAGAGCGCCAGAAAATAATAGTTATGAGTCGCCCGAGCAGCTTCAGCCGCCTCTCCATAGAAACGCAGCGCCTGACGCAGCTGGCCATATTGAGCCGCAATATTGCCTAACTCAAAGAGAGTCGCGCAGAGGTCGCCCAGATTGCCACACTGACGGAGCGCATACGCCGCCTCTTGGAGATGAGCCTCGGCGACCACCAGATCGCTGCCCTCCATCGCCAGCGCCGCACCCAGCAGGCGCTGACCAGCGGCAAATAGCGTCTGCCGCTCGTCTTCCCGGGGCGAATCAGGCACTGCCAACCCGGCTTCAGCGCATGCAATGGCTTCGCGATAATCGTTCATCATCAGGGCCAACTCCCCCAGCTCGAAATAGGCGCTCTTGCAGGCCGCCCGATCATTCAGCTGGCGGGCCAGCGTCAAGTAGCGCCGGTACCAGTCAGCCGCCTGCTGGAGCTGTCCCAAGGCGCGGTAGACCTGCCCCAGCGCCATCGTCAGGCGCAGCTCCTCCTCCAGGGCTGCTGCAGGTGCTACCAGGTCGTAGAGCTGTTGTAAGAAGAGAGCCACCTCCGTGCTGACGTTTTCGCGCGCCAGCTCATCCAGAATCTGCAATCCATAGCGCCGGGCTCGCTCGCTGTCGCCCCCCATCACCGCATGCAGAGCAATTTGCCGCCGCGGAACATCCTGCTGCAGCGCCGGACATCGCTCCAGCATGGCCGCCAACTCGCGGTGAATCTGCTGCACCCGCACCTGGCTCAGGCGATGCATGACCGCCTCACGCAAGAGAGCATGCGAGAGACCATAGCAGCCTGAAGCCGTCTCCCTAAGCAAACCACGCCAGAGTAGCTGATCCACGATAGACATGAGAGGCAAATTATGCATTTCTGGCATCTCTTGCAAAAGAGCCAGCGGCAGGGGTTGATTGGCAATTGCCAGAATTTCCAGCAGCAGGCGGACCTCAGTATCGAGATCGATCAGGCGCCAGAGCACTAAATCATAGGCGGTCTCTGGGAGCGCATGCATAACTCGCCAGCGCAGCCAGCGCCGCACGTCTAGCCGCCTTTCCCCAGCACTTTCGCTCAGGACCCCATCGGCCTGCAGCTGACGCAGCAGCTCCAGCAAGATAAACGGGCTGCCCCCCGAGCGCTCGTATAACCATGCCGGGAAGGTGGAGGCCCCCGGCAAAGTCACAATGCGCAGAGCTTCCACCAGGGCGGTCACCACCTCCGGAGTCAAAGGCGCCAGCGAGAGCACCTGGACATACCCATGCCGTCGTCCGAGTGTCAGCAATCGTTGCAAAGCTGGAACCAGCTCAACCGAAGCGCTCGTTCCAATGAGTAGGATAGGAAGCTGGTGAGCACGCAGGGCCAGAAAGCCAAAAAGCTGGAGCGTCGAGCTATTGGCCCAATGGAGATCGTCGATCGCCAGAAGCAAGGGAGCCGTGCGCGCCAGGGTCCGTAGCGTCTGCCAGAGCGACCACATCAAGCGACCCTGCTCCTCCGGCAGAGCGCTCCCAAGGGAGGGAGAGGCCGACACCAGCGTCTCAGCGAGAGGATCTAAGCCGAGTCCTTGCAAAGCTTCCCAAAAAGGGCCGTAAGCCAGCAATTCATCAAACGGCGAACAGGTCCCTCGCAGCATGATCCAATCCACTGAGAGCGATTCGAGCCGCGCCATCAGCTCATCCAATAGCCGGGTCTTGCCGCTGCCATCCTCGCCCTGAATCAAGACCGTTGCTCCCTGACCCGTTCTCGCCACCTGCGCAGCCAGCTGCAGTAGATGGTCAAGCGGCTCCTCTCGCCCAACAAAAGGCAGCATCTGCCCGCCAGGCCCATTGGAGCCAGAGCATCTTCCCCCGGCTCGACCACCGTCACAGGCAGCAGCAGCCCGGCGGTTTGTCAAAGCCTCTCTCATGCGCTCCTGCAGATCAGCCGGTGGCGAAAGACCGAGTTCCTGCTGCAAAAATCTCTCGTATTGCGTATATTGCAGCCAGGCCCGCCCGAGAGAGCCACAGCGCAGAGACAACTCAATCAGCCGGCGTTGATCAGCCTCGGAGAAGGGATCTTCGCGAACCAGACGCTGCAGGTATTCAATGGCCTCCTCCCAGCGCCCTGCTTGCTCAGCATAAGCTGCCAGGCGGCTCAACGCCGTCAGATAGGCCCGGCTCAGAGCCGCCTCTTCCATCTGCAACCACTCATCGAAGAGCGGGGCTCCATTGAGCGTAAAGCCCTGCAAGAGTCGCCCGCGGTACAGCTGTACTGCCTCCACCAGAGCCTGTCTGCTGCCCTCCAGCAAGAGCTGCCGGAAACGCCGCACGTCACAGACCAGCAGTGGCTCGGCCAGAGAGACATAAGGGCCATCAACCACCAGCGCCCCGGCCATGCCATACGATTGGAGGGTCCGACGAATGACATACAGATTGGAGCGCAGCGAATGGCGGGCATTATCTTCGGGCACCTCGCTCCATAACAAGGCTGCCAGGTGCTCGCGCGGCTGAGGGCCTTCAGAGGCCGCCAGATAGTAGAGGAGCGCCTGCGCCTTCTGATGATGCAACACCAACGGTAGACCGGCGATACGTACCTCGGGAACACCCAAAAGACGGAACACCAGCCGCTCGGAAGACATGCTCATAGCTGTGCACTGCTGCTTTTGGCTTGCAATGATCCCCTCGCAGCGTTGAGGAAAGTGATTATTTTTTTACTCTATCCCCATCCCCTCGCATTTGCAAGAGCATTCTTACGGTCCCTGCCTTCCTCCCTCCAGGTCCCGCAAGTACTTCTTCGTCTCCAGCTCAGCCGCTGTTCATCCTCACCAGCCCTGCTCCCTGTCACCTCCGAAACAACGGAGTCTTTACACAACTGGAAGAGACAACACCATATCTTTTTCCAAATCAACATCTCATCAGCACAACAGCAAACTACACTTGGAGTGAAAATGCAGGAACTCGCTACCGCGTTCGTCGTTTACCGAGAAGCTTCGTAACAGGATGCCTCTGGCATGTATAGCCCAGCCGCCAGGCATAATCAGCATAGCCACACAAGTCGGGAGGAGGTCACGCAGCAGAGACAAGAGGAGCACATAGCCAGGCAATCGGCTAGCGACACTCCATTATGCGAAAAAGAGAGCGTTGCCAGCATGGGGACACTGAAAGAGATGGCCTATCTCGTTCGCCAGGGACCTCTCCCACGCCTCTCTTCGCTGAGGTATATCCCTCTGCGCTACCGCGGCTGGCTGCCCCTGCCAGTGGCCAGACGCTACCAGTGTCTGGTGATCGGCCTCGCTCAGGGCGTGGTCACCGTGGCCCTGGCTCGCCCGGGCGATGCCGCTTTTTATGCCCTGCTCGAGGAGATCACCTCTTGTACCGTCTTCCCAGTGCTTGTTCCTCCTTCCTCACTGCGCCTGGCGATCAGGCGCCTTGAGCGCGATCAACGACGCCCGAGCCTTTCGCTACATCCCGCTTATTTTCTCCATCCTCGTCAGTTCAGCACTTTGTCGCTCCTTCCACTTCACTTTTAACGCCAGGCGATAGCCGGTGCGGCCTCTCGGCATCACCGCATTTCAACCCGCATAAGCATCAGGCAAAAACCGGTGGGTGCTATTGTGCTTCTTGAAAAGAGCTGGGCAGCCACCTCTCCTGGCGGCGGCAAGCACCCCACTTTTCAGCGCGCTCGCTATGGTAGCTGCCACCACGGCTCTTGCAGGAGGCTGGCTTTCTATGCGCATACCACTCGTGGACCTGCAGGCACAGTATCAGACAATCAAAGAGGAGGTCCGGGCTGCTCTGGATGAGGTCCTGGCCGACATGGAGCTATTCATTGGGCCGCGTACTCGCGCCTTCGAGGAGGCTTTTGCCGCTTACTGCGGCTGCCGCTATGGCATCGGCGTCTCATCGGGCACTGATGCCTTGACGCTGGCTCTGCGCGCCTGTGGCATTGGCCCCGGTGATGAGGTGATCACTGTGGCCAATACGTTTATCGCTACCATCGAGGCGATCGCACAGGTCGGGGCCAGGCCGGTCTTTGTGGACATCGACCCCCAAACGTACACGCTCGATCCCGCGCAGGTCAGTGCTGCGTTGACGCCTCGCACGCGCGCGCTGCTGCCCGTGCACCTCTATGGTCATCCCGCTGAAATGGAGCCGCTGCTGGCTATCGCGCGCCGCGCCGGGCTGCGAGTCATCGAGGATGCTTCACAGGCCCACGGGGCAACTTACCAGGGTCGCCGCGTCGGCAGCCTGGGCGATATTGGCTGTTTCAGTCTCTACTACAGTAAAAACCTGGGCGCCTATGGCGAGGCCGGTATCTGTGTCACCAACGACGCCGCACTGGCGGAGCGCCTGCGCATGCTGCGCGATCACGGCTCGCGCGTTCGCTATCACCATGAACTGGTGGGCTGGAATGCCCGCCTCGATGAGCTGCAGGCCGCCGTGCTGCTCACCAAGCTGCGCTATCTGGAACGTTGGAACGCAGCTCGCCAGTCTCACGCTCGCTTCTACAGCGAGCAGCTGCGCATGGCAGCGGCAGTCTTGCCGGTGACGAGGGCTTGGGCTACCCATGTCTATTGCTACTATGTGATCCAGGTTGAACAGCGCGATCAATTCCGTCACCTGCTGGAGCAGGCTGGCATCAGTACCGGCATCCACTATCCGATTCCTTTGCATCTGCAGCCGGCCTGCGCCTATCTCGGCTATCAACGTGGGGCCCTCCCCCAAACCGAGGCCTGCGCTGCTCGTATTGTCTCGCTGCCAATGTATCCCGAGCTCACGGAACAGCAGCTGACTTATGTGGTGGAGACAATCAACAAAAGCCTGACGCTGTGCACGCCTGTATCTGACCGCTAGGCACTAGGCTGTTTGGGCGGCCCCTGGCTAGGCTCAGAGGCGGTGAGCAGGTCAACCGCCCTCGGTCGGTCGCTCTGCCGGCCTCTGCCGGGCCTCCCTGCTATGTGGTGACCCAGGACGTTATGGGCCGCCAGATCGGGGAGTCAGACCGTTGCTTATCTGGGCCGCGAGCTGGTCCAGGCTGCCAGCTCGCGGACAGTCTCACCATCGTGCTGGCAAAGGTAATCCTGCCTGGCCCACCTGTCGACTGATCGTCATTGGCCAGAGCTATGGCTTATGGAATGGAAGAGGTAGACTGTTATGGAAACACTGCGCTTCGCCATCATCGGCTGGGGCTATTGGGGTCCCAGGCTGGCACGCAACCTTGAATCGCTTCCGTACGCAAGCGTTACCTTGATTGCCGATAGCAATCCCGCGTGCCAGTTCTCGCCCGCTCTGCGCCATCACCCTCGGGCCCGTTTTACCACCTCCGTTGAGGAGATCTATCGTTCCGACGTGGACGCCGTCGTCGTTGCTACTCCGGTGAGCACCCACTACGCTTTTGCCCGCGCCGCCCTCCAACACGACAAACATGTGCTGGTCGAGAAGCCGCTGACCGCGAGCGTGGCCGAGGCCGAGGAGCTGGTCAACCTGGCCCGGGAGCGACAGCGCATCTTGATGGTCGGCCATACCTTTGAGTACAGCCCAGCAGTCAACGAGCTGCGCAAGCTGATCCGCAATAATGACCTGGGTAGGATCTATTGCTTCGAGGCGATCCGTGTGAATCTGGGCCTCTTCCGCCAGGATACAAACGTCATCTGGGATCTCGCTCCTCACGATATCTCTATTTTGCTCTACCTGCTCAGTGAGAAGCCGGCGGAGGTGCGTGTGCAAGCCCATGCCCATATCCAACCGCGTATTCCAGATATTGCTCACCTCGATCTGACTTTCGCCAGCGGCATGACGGCCCATATTCATGTGAGCTGGCTCCATCCCTGCAAGATCCGCCGGGTCACTGTCATCGGCGACCAGCGCATGGCAGTCTATGACGATACAAACCCCGCTGAGATGCTGAAGATCTATAACAAAGGGGCCGATGTACACGCCGATCCAATCGTTTCCTACCGCAATGGCGAAATTACCATCCCTCACATCGACTGGGTCGAGCCGCTGCGCCTGGAGTGCGAGGACTTCGCCGAGGCAATCCGCACAGGGAAGCAACCGCGAGCGAATGGCCAGGTCGGACTAGAGGTCGTTCGCATTCTGGCAGCAGCTCAGCAGGAACTGGAACGCGAACACCAAACGCACCAGCCCCTGACAGCGGTCAGCCCGGCCAGCTAGGTCAGAGCAGTAGGGCAGAGCACTTGCCAGACTCTTTTGAACCAAGCGCACTGAATCAGGGAAGGAAGCACAGCTGCCATGAATCTGGTCGCCTTTTCTCTGCGCACGAAGGGCCCGCATAATTTTTTGCGCCGCCTATGGACGGTCTTCGCTCGCTTTGGCCTGACAGAACAGCGCACCGCCCACGCCTTGCAAGCCCTGGTGGCAACCCTGCGTCTGTACGGGGCGTATCCTACCTTCTTTATCCCTGCTGTGGTGCTGCGTCGCCACGTTCCCTTGCTGCGTCGGATCGCCGCCAGTGGCGCCGAAATCGGGATTCACGGCTACGTTCACAACGATTATCGCACCTTGACCCGCCAGGAGCAGGAGCGTCAGACCCAGCTGGCCATCACCATCTTCAGCCATAGCCAGATCTCCTTTGCCGGCTTTCGCAACCCTTACCTTGGCTGGACAGAAGAGGCACTGGAGATCTTCGCCTCGCTGGGCTTCACCTATGAAAGCAACGAGGCGGTCATTCACGATGTCATCGACCTGAAAACCCTCTCGCCCCTGCTGCGCAGTGGCTACGAGAAATCTCTGCACTTGTTTCAGGCCGTGCCCCCGAGCATCTATGACCTGCGCCCACACTGCGAGGGTGCACTGGTGCGCCTGCCCACCAGTATCCCCGATGATGAAATGCTCTTCGACCGCCTGCGCATCACTGATCCACAACGCATCGCCGCTCTCTGGTCCGAGATCATGGCACGCATCTACGCCCTGGGTGGTCTGTACGTACTCAATCTTCACCCAGAGCGTGGTTTGCTCTGCCAGGCCGCGCTCCGTGGCCTGCTCGACTACGCCACCAGCCAGCCGGAACCAGTCTGGATCGCCCGCCTGGAGGAGATTGCTCGCTGGTGGCGCGAGCGCTGCCACTTCCGCTTTGACTTCAATGCCGCCGGCCCCCAACGCTGGCAGGTCCGCCTGCTCAGTTCTCCACGTGCCCATGTCAAGACCCGGCAGCTCACAGTGCTCGCTCGCTCCAGCGCAGACACCAGCGAGCAACGGACCCCAGGAGGACTACAACAACAAGAGTGGCTTGTTGAGGCCGAACGCTGCCCCGCCATCGCCCTCTCGCCAGTGACTCCACCAGCGGTCATGGCCTTTCTCCAGGAGCAAGGCTACGCTGTGACTCGCGCCAGCCCCGAGGAGGGCACCAACTACAGCCTTTTTCTGGATTTGCCCGCCGGCCTGGGTGCATCCCCCAGGGAGCAGCGGGAGCAGCGCCGCCAGCTCGTCGCCCAGATCGAAGGGCTGTCGGCCCCTTTGCTCTCTTTTGCTCCCTGGCCCGCCCACTATCGCGCCGCCCTGGCCATCAGCAGCGATATCGATTCGGTTACAATCCAGGACTTCTTCCTCCGCATCGTCGAGGTCGCCCGCGCCAGCCGTCTCTCGCCAAATTAGGCCCGAGGCCCAGCCCACACCACAGGATAGCGCTGTGAAGGCCCCTGAAGCAGATTGAAGCAAAGGAGAAAGGGAGGAGAGAACAGAAGAGAACCAGGACCAGCGAGTCCGTTCAAAGACGCGCCAGAGCACAACAGGCGCGTCTTTCCTGGCCAGCGTTTCAGATGATCATTTGCCTAAACCCCCAGCCAACACTTTAGAAAGTGCTACATGCTGGTATCATCTGGTACTTCCGGTTCTTAAGTCAGCAAGAGTACTCACTAGCTACTTCATCTGTAAAAAATTTCGATCTACTACGTCCATACTTAGGGGGTTAACGAAATGGCACAAGCTAGAGCCACGAGGAAAAGGATGAGCGTATGCCGTCTCAAGATAGACAGCAGTTGCCTGCTTACAGGAGGACTCAGCGCGTAGTCATCGCTCATGAAGCTGATATCTTCTGCCGCGGGCTACACAGCCTGCTGGCAACCAGCGAGGGGTTCGAAGTGCTGGCGGAGGTGAATTCTTGCGCCGCTCTGCTAGCAACAGTAGCGACGACCGCCGTGGATACGGTTCTCATCGATTGCACGTTGGCCGATGGCGATTGCATCGAACTGACACGCCGCCTGAATGAAATGCCTTCCCCCCCTCATGTGGTTTTGCTCGCCTCCAACATCAACGAAGAATTGCTCCTGCGCGCCTTGCTCAACGGTGCCAGTGGCTACCTGACCAAGGATACCCCGGGCCACCAGGTGCTCGCCTGCCTGGAAGGACTGCGCAAGGGAGAGCTGGCCCTGGCCCCCCAGGTAGCTAGCGCGGCTATCCGCCTGCTGGTCTGGGAGTGCTACCGCCTGGCCGCTACCCTGTCTACGACAACCACCTCCACAGGCCCAGCCCTCACCTCAGAGCAGACTCAGGCCGACCAGCCTCATGGCCGCTTCGAGCAAGCTTCCACAGAATTCCACAGGCCAGCAGCCCGGCCTCATCTCACCGAGCAGGAGCAGAAGATTCTCCGCCTCCTGCGACTCGGCCTGAGCAATAAGCAGATCGCTGCCCGCCTCTCGATCTCTCCTTACACAGTAGGGAAGCATGTCCAGCATATTCTGCGGAAGCTTGGAGCCAGCAATCGCACTCAGGCTGCCTCTCATACTTCATTTGAGGGACCTCAAGTAAGGGATGAGCAGTAATTATTGACAAGTTCATGCTTTTCAGAATACTTCAATTGAGGAGTTGTAAACCTGCAGGTCATTGTGTTTTAATACTAGAGAGTTGAGCGTTCCCGAGAAGGCAAAATCTTCTACTATACGAAATCCGGTAGAGTATCGGCAGCTATGAGAATGGGGTATTTTGATGAAATTGCTTATTGTTGATGAAGACCGTGATCTTGTTGAAATGTTGACAGGCTGGTTAAAGACACTGGGGCATGAGGTGCGACGCGCGTACTCCGGTGAGCAGGCGCGTCGTGAGTGGGAAGAGCACAAACCAGACCTGGTGATTCTGGATACGGCACTCAAAGACACCGATGCTCTCGCCATGTGCCGCGAGATGCGTACGCGGCACGATGCCCTTGTGCTAGTCATCTCTCAAGAGCGGGACGTACACGATGAGGTTCAGTGTTTGGAGGGAGGTGCGGATGATTATCTGCGCAAGCCTTTCTTCCCGGCCCAGCTGCTGGCGCGCATCCGAGCTGTCAGTCGGCGAGGGCGTTCAACGCTACTCTTACGTCCTCCTGCTGTCATCACCGTTGGCCCTCTCTCCATCGACTCTCTCCACAACGAAGCCCGCATCTTTGGCAAAACGGTGCATCTCACACCCACCGAGAGTAAGCTACTGCATCTGCTAGGAGTCAATGCCAATAACGTCTGTACAGCGGGCCAGATTGTGGCCCATATCTGGGGTTTTGGGAACGACGGCGATGCCAGCCTGATCAAGGCCCATATCCACCATCTCCGGCAGAAAATCGAACCGGACCCGGCTAATCCGCGCTACATACTCACCGTACCGGGGGTGGGCTATACGCTGGTACGCCACCCTGAGAAGGCCGAGGCCACGGCTAGCACATCAGAGCATGCCCAGCGAGCCTCTGGCTGAGTGCCAGGCTCGTCTGACATGGGATGCTCGTCACTGCTGCCTCGCCCCGCCTTTCTTCCGGTCTCTCACCAGGCGGTCGAGCGTGCGATGACCCTCTGGGCCAACGAGCTCCGCGGCTCGTCGATCACAAACGCCGGGAGAGCACTCGCGTCATGACCACAAAGCCAGTCGGGAACGCTCAACACTAGTCGGGCAAATAGAGGAGCAGGACGGCGCAATGCCTCGCTCAATCTGTCTCCTGGCACCTCTGTTTGCCCTTCCCACCTGTCTTCACTTAGATCGCGGGTGACCGGCGCGCTGCGCCGCCGATGGATCAGCCTGCACTGAGTTGGCTATTGCGTCGCTTCCTGCTCGCCTATCCCAGATAACGATAGAGCAGCCCTCCGAGGGGACCGCTCACCTGGAGAGGCAGTAATCGCCAGCAGCTTGTCACGAGACGATAGCCACGGCTCTCCTCGGAGGTGCTGACCGGACCGGCCCGGTGCGGATAATAATAATAGGGCAGCGGCACTTTCTCCGCTCCCCAGCGGCGCTTAAACTCCATCAAACCCTGATTCGCACAGGCCGTGCGCCCAAGATCCAAGACCCTGAAGCCCTCTTTGCATGCCTGCTCAATCGCCTGCCACATCAACAGGTTATTGGGTGCCAGCTGCAGGTAGCGTTCGTGTGAAGCTCCATAGGCATAGCGCAGCGTTCCACTCGCCGCCAGGAAGATCATCCCAGCGATCGGCTGCCCCTCATACTCCGCCAACCATAGCTGTAACCGTCCGCTGGGCGCGAAAGTCTCCCACAGCTCCAGAAAGAAGCGTCGTGGCTGAGCGGGCAACCCGTGTTTCTTACAGCGTGTGCGCAGATGGAGCTGATAATAGCTCAGCATCTCGTCGCGGCGCTCTGCCAGCCGTACCTGGACTCCTAACTGGGCCGCTTTGCGCACTTGCCGCTGTACTGGCTTCCGCAACTGGGTCCACATCATTTGAGCATCCTGCGCGAGCGGGAGTAGCCAGCGCACGTAGAGATCGCTGGCCACAAAGCGGCTATCCGCCTGCAGCAACTCATTGGGGCCACAGCGCAGCTCCAGGCAGTCTGCTTTCTGCTCCGCGGCCAGCGCCAGAGCCTGATCGAGCAGGATCTGAGCATGCTCAGCACTGTCAGCCAGCAGCGGGCAGTAATCCGAAAAAGGGAAGGCCACTAACCGCCGACTCCCTGGACGGTTCTGCACGAGACAGAGTGGCAAAAAGCCGCAGAGTTGGCCAGCCTCATTGCGCAGTCCCAGCGGCAGCAGTTTATAACCATAGAGACGGCTGATCAACTCTAACCACTCTGGCATGAGATAGAAGGTCTCGCTGGCTTCCTGCGCCAGGGCTGGCGACCACGTCTGCGAAAGAGAGAGCGTTGCCTGCGTCATCATCACTGCTCCTAGCCCGTGCTAGCCTGGTAGCTATCTTTACCACCGCCCCTACTGCCACCAGTCAGTAAGAGGGCGAGCGTCCTGGCGCCAAGCATCCAGCCAGCAGCAGCAAGCCTGCGCGATGTATGAAGGTCATCGCCAGGCCTTGCTATCTGGCTAGAGACAGGAGCCAGGGGAGAGCGGCGTCCTTCCCAGAAGCTCCTCCTCGGAGAGGAGGGCCGCCAGACGCTCTTGGCAGCTCTCCCACGAATAGGCTTGCTCCACCAAGCACCTACCAGCCTCAGCCAGGGCCCGCCGGCGCCTGGTATCCTCGAAGAGCAAGACGACAGCGCTTACGAAGTCTTCAGGGGTGTCAGCGAGCAACAAATGGCGACCAGAGGCCACAGCCAGGCCCTCAGCTCCTAACGTCGTTGAGACGACTGCCTTACGCATTGCCAGCGCTTCTAGAATTTTGAGGCGCGTCCCGCTCCCGATGAGCAAGGGAACCACCACAACGCTGGCCCTGGCCAGATAAGGGCGTACATCGGGCACTGTACCAGTGACCGTTACCCCGGGCAGTCTGGCCAGGCGCTGTACCGAGCGAGGCGGATTGCGCCCTACAATCCACCACTCAGCCCCTGGCACTCGCTCGCGGATGAGCGGCCAACACTGGCGCGCAAAGGAGAGCACAGCCTGCTCATTGGGATAATAGTCCAGCGAGCCGGTGAAGACGATCCGTCGCCCTTCCTCCTCCTCACCCATACGGGCAGGGGCAAAGAACGAGAGATCCACGCCATTGGGGACAACTCCAACACGAGCCTGTGGGAGCAGCTCCTGTAAGAGCTGGCGCTCGCGCTCGCTCGCCACTAAGACAGTAGCCGCCCGCTTACAGCACGCCAGCTCGCGCGGTTTGACCAGGCGATACTCACGCCTGTTATACCACCTGCGCAACCAGCCCTTCTCAGCGAGATAGGTGCGATAGAGCAGCTCGTACTCAAGGTTGTGCTGCAGAATAAGCAGAGGCAGAGAGACAGGAAGATGCAGACCAGCAGCAGTAAGGGCGCCATCGACATAGATCGCCTGATAGTTATCCTTGGCCAGAGCGCGATCAAGCGCGGCCTGCAAACCAGGCGGGCAACGCTCAGCGATGGCGCTTGACTCTCCCCGCACCACGTTAAGCGCCTGCCTCCAGCGTCTCCAGCGTGAGGCCGGGGAGGGGACCAGGTCGACGCTCCACAACCGCTCTAATAGCGGCCCCAGGCTTGCCGCCTCTGGCGACTCCTCTCCACGGCTCAGCGCGATCAGCGAAACAGAATACTTGCTCGCCAGAGCCTCTAAGACATAGAAACTGCGCGCTCCCCCCCCCCAGGTTGGAGCGGGCATGTAAGGGATCACCGCCAATAGCTTCATCAAGGCACCTCTCTCGCTCGGCGTCGTCTACCAGCCCCATGGACAGAGACACTAGCTCCTCCGAGCAGATACTTCCTCCGGCCCGGTCGCCATTGCAGCCAAACGTCCGGAGAGCAGGCGCTCTGCATAGGACTCTCCGCAACCCCTTCATTGTTGTTGCTGCTTCACTAAAGGACCTGCCCAGTCAGTAAGCATAGCGCTTGCTGATCGCGGAACGGTTGACCTTCAGGTCAAGAATGTGTTCCTGTAGAGGCCAGCCAGTGCATATTCGCAATCGGGAGAGGGCCAGTGGCGACCTCTACCAATTCGCATAACCCTCCCCGCCACCACGACATTTTCTTTACCAGAAGAAACATCGCTTCCCAACGCACGAGCAGTACGCTGTTAGAGACACTAAGATCGCACTCGCCAGCGGGTCACCCATCAGGGCGACCTGCAACGATCAGCCGCGAGAGAGGGAGGGTGCTTGCGTGAGCAACGACACCACAGTCGTCATCGGCGCCGGACCATATGGGCTTTCGATCGGCGCTTACCTCAGGGGGCGCGACCAGCCCACCCTGGTCTTTGGCCGCACCATGGAGTTTTGGCAGCAAATGCCCACTGGCTTTCACCTGAAGTCGGTCTGGAGCGCTTCGACACTCTTCGACCCGGATGGCCGCTATAGCCTGGATGGCTATTGCGCCGCTACTGGCACGCCACGTCAGGAGCCGCTGCCGATCACGCTCTTTCTAAACTATTGCTGCTGGTTTCAGCGCCAGGCAGTTCCCGATGTAGACCCGACGTATATCACCAGGCTGGCCCGCGAGGGCGAAACATTCGCGATTGAGCTGGCAGATGGCCGCTCTCTGAAGGCGAGGCGCGTTGTGGTCGCCAGCGGGATCGCCCCATTCTGCTACGTGCCTGAGTTCGCTCGTCACCTGCCGCCCGAGCTAGCTTCCCATACGCAGGCCCATCGCGATTTCTCCAACTTTGCGAACCGCGAGGTAGTTGTGGTTGGACGCGGCCAGAGCGCCCTGGAGTGCGCTGCCCTGCTCCACGAGGCCGGCGCCAGCGTGGAGCTGATCGCTCGCGGCCCAGTGATTTGGATTAACCGCGCGCTTTACCACCGCACCGGTCCCGCCCGCCGCATCTTCTATCCCCCCAGCGATGTCGGACCCCCGGGTCTCAACTGGCTGGTCGCCTCGCCGTTGCTCTTCCGCCTCTTCCCGGAGAAGACACGCTATGCCCTCGACCGTCGCGCGGTCCGACCAGCTGGGGCAGAGTGGCTGCGCCCACGGGTAGAGGGCCATGTCCGTATCACAGATACGGCGGAGGTCGTGAAGGCCACTCCTCGCGGTGAGCGCCTGGAGCTGGCACTCAGTGACGGGAGTACACGCCTGGTCGACCACCTGTTCCTGGGGACTGGCTATCGCCCGAATATTCATAAGCTGACGTACCTTGATGAGGCCCTGCGGACGCAGATTCTGGCACGGGATGGCTATCCGGTGCTCAATGAGTGGTTTGAGTCGTCGGTCCCCCGCCTCCACTTCGCTGGTGCGCTGGCTAACCACAGCTTCGGGCCGATTTGCCGCTTCGTGGCCGGGGCGAAAATCCCCGCCCGCCAGATCTTGCGCTGCGTCCAGCGCGACCGCCGCTTCGTCTAGCCTCGGTTCAGTGTCTGTTCCTGAAGCTGGCCGGCGCGCTATTCTAGGTCGGTAGATACGCTGATGCCTGATAGAGCTGCTGAGAGGGGGGAGAAGAGGCTCCCCCCCGCCCTGATCCTGGGAAGCGATTTCAAAGCTCTGGGAGTTGCTCGCCGCTTGGGCCGCCGGGGCATCGCTTGCACGGTGCTCGATGCCGTACCGCGCTCAGCCTGGTTCTCACGCTATACGCGCCGGCGCATTCGCTGGTCCGGCTCTCTCGGCGATGAGGCGCTGTTGACGTTCTTGCTCTCATCCGGTCCCACTAGCAACCTGCAGGGCGCAGTCCTCTTCCCTATGCAGGATGAGGCTGTCGAGCTGATTAGCCGCCACCATACGAAGCTGGCTCGCCTTTATCGGCTCACAACTCCACCCTGGGAGGTGGCTCGCTGGGCCCTCGATAAACGCCTGACTTATCGCATGGCTCAGGAGCTGGAGGTCCCCGCCCCACGCACGTGGTACCCCACCGATGAGCAGGCCCTGCTAGACCTCGACCTCCAGTTTCCTGTGATCGTGAAGCCGGCCATCTCGGTCCATCTGCAATATACGTTGCGCCTGAAGGCCCTGGAAGCACGAAGCCACGCTGAGCTGCTAAGCGCCTATCGCCAGGCCCGCACAGTCCTGGAGGCCGATGAGATCTTGCTTCAGGAGCTTATCCCCGGTGGAGGCCAGCTTCAGTATTCGCTGGGCGCTTTCTGTGAGAACGGCCAGCTCCTCTATGCGTTGACCGCCCGCCGCCGCCGCCAATATCCAATCGATTATGGCCTTGGCTCTAGCTTCGTAGAGGCTGTCGAGGTCCCGGCCCTCTACCCTTTAGCCGAGAAGCTCCTCCGCTTCATGGGCGCAAGCGGCATGATCGAGGTCGAGTTTAAGCTCGATCCCCGCGATGGCCTCTACAAGCTGCTCGATATCAATCTGCGGCCTTGGGGCTGGCACTCGCTCTGCGTGGCCTGCGGCCTGGACCTGCCCTATCTGCAGTATTGCCAGGCCACCGGCCAGACCGCCCATCCCCCTGGCCCTGTTCGCTACGGCGTTCGCTGGCTGCGCCTCCTGACCGACCTGCCCGCCGGCCTCCAGGAGATACGTGCCGGCCTCACCAGCCCTCTCGCTTACCTCCGTTCACTGCTCGGCCCCACAACCTTCTCTGTCTTTTCTTTGACCGATCCTTTGCCCGCCATCGGCGATTTGCTCGTCGCCCTGCTGCGCCTCAGCCACCTCCAGGCTTCCCATCCCACCCCCATCTCCTCACCCCCCCCCACCAGCGCCCAAGAGACAGCTCCCCCAACACGCTAGCTCTTCCCCCCACCATCCTCTCCCCCTTCAATCTATCTGGTCTATACATCTTGACATATAAACCATGAATGGGTACACTCCATATGAGGAGAGGAGATCAACCGGCCTCTGGGGCCTGCCGGGATCTCCCTGTGGCAGGTAGCAGTCTGGCCTCGCTGTTCACAATCGACGCGAATCCACCCCAGGTGGAAGACAAGTACTGGGAGCTGTCGCTGAGACAGGGCCTGCGCACTGCGACACACATCCTCGGGCCACGCGCGGACAGAGGCCGTTCCTGACCTGCCTGAGTTCGAGAAGAAAGGAGGAGAGACTGGCGAAAGGGCTGCCCTGCTCGCCTCCAGACAGGCAGCCCACAGAGTCCTATCCAGATCAGCACGCGCGAGCCCAGCACGCGGTTGGTCGGCTGCCGCGTGTCTTTGCCAGGGTCCTCCCAGCCGAAACTGCTAGCAAGGAATGTTAGCAAGGAGAAACCATGAGACGACAGGAAAGACTCTTGCAGTTTGGAATAGCGGTGGCTCTACTCTGCTCGGGTCTGGCCGCTCTACTCTACTCTCACCCGCTCCAGGTACGGGGCGCTACGGTGATCACCACACCGACCAATGTCCACGTGGTTGCTACCGGGCCGCAATCGATCACCCTGTCCTGGTCGCCATCAACTGACAACTCCGGCACCGGTGATGTGCCGGCCTACTACGTCTACAATGGCAGCAACATCGTTGCCACCTCGATGGGGACGGCAGTGACTATTAGCTCGCTGCTACCCTCGACGAACTATACGTTCACTGTTCAGGCTTACGACAAGGACGGCAACACCTCAGCACCCAGCGCTCCGATTACGGCTTCCACTCAGGCAGCCAGTGCTCCAACTTACCAGAAAATCGCCTACTTTGATCAGTGGAGCATCTACGGCAATGCGTACTATCCCTCGACCGTTGATACATCAGGAGCCGCCTCACGCCTCACCACGATTATCTATGCTTTCGAGAACATCGACCCCACAAATCTGACCTGCTTCGAGGCGATCAAGGCGTCTGACTCTAGCAATGAGAGCAACCCCAACGCCGGGGACGGGGCAGGCGATGCTTTTGCAGACTATCAGAAGAGCTATAGCAGCACGAACTCCGTCGACGGCAGCTCGGACTCCTACAGTCAGCCGATTAAGGGCAACTTCAATCAGCTTCGCGAGCTGAAGGCCAAATATCCCAACTTGAAGATTTTGCTCTCCATCGGCGGCTGGACCTATTCGAAGTACTTCTCCGATGTGGCTGCAACGGCCTCCTCACGGCAGAAGTTCGTCAGCTCCTGCATCACTATGTTCATCAAGGGCAATCTGCCCACCGGCATCGGAGGCGACCCATCAGGTGGCCCTGCTGCCGCTGCTGGGATCTTCGACGGCTTCGATATTGACTGGGAGTACCCCGGTGTCCTGGGCCACGTCGGTAACCACTACGGCCCCCAGGATAAAGCCAACTTCACGCTCCTGCTCCAGGAGTTCCGTAGTGAGCTTGACGCCTACGGGGCAAGCATCGGTAAGCATTTTACACTGACAGCGGCTGTTCCTTCGGGACAGGATAAGATTATGCAGATCCAGACCGATCAGATCGGGAATTATCTGGATTACGCCGACGTCATGACCTACGATATGCATGGAGCCTGGGAAAGCAGCGGCCCTACGAATTTCCAGGACCCGCTTTATAACTCCTCGCAAGATCCTTCGGCTCCTATCCCTCCCGGTCAGGCCAAGTATAATATCGATACGTCCATTCAGGCCTGGACAAGCGGACTCTCGGCCTACAGTATTCCTGGCGGCTTCCCTGCCAGCAAGCTGGTGATGGGTTTTCCCTTCTACTACCGCGGCTGGACAGGCGTACCCGCCGGCAGCACACATGGTCTCTACCAGTCCGCTACCGGCGCTTCACCATCCTTCTCCTACAGCCAGACCCCAGGTATCGCTTTCTACAAGGAGCTGGCCGCCGCCGGTTTGACCAGCAACGCGAGCGTGAACTTCTTCGATCCGACTACTCAGGCCTCCTGGATCTACGACGGCACCAATTTCTACACGGGCGACACGCCGCAGTCGATTGCCGCGAAAACGACCTATATTAAAAACAAGGGCCTGGCCGGCGCCATGATGTTCTCCCTGGAGGACGAGGACGCAGCCGATACGCTGCTAAATGCCATCGTTACTGGTCTGGGAGGCAGCCCGAACCCTGGTCCGACACCAACGCCCACACCAACGCCGACCGCGACCGCGACTCCCAGGCCGACCAGTACCCCCATACCAACGCCTACACCTACCGCGGCGCCGACAGCTACTCCCACTCCTAGCCCAACCCCAACTTCTCCCCCGTCTGGCTCTAATCTGGTTGCGAATCCTGGCTTCGAGAGCGGCTCACTGGCACCCTGGACCTGTGACACGGGCGATACGGTCGTTTCCTCACCTGTCCATAGTGGCTCTTACGCTCTGCGACTGGCTCCAACCAGTTCGACGACAGGCCAGTGCACTCAGACTATCAGCGTTCAGCCTAACCATACATATACGCTGAGCGCTTACGTCAATGGTCCCTATGCCTACCTGGGCATCAGCGGAGGAGCGAGCAACTGGACCAGCAGCAGCAGCTATACGCTGCTTTCCGTTTCCTTCACTACGGGCGCCTCAACAACCGCTGTCACGATCTATGTACATGGTTGGTACTTGCAGGGGAACGTCTACGTAGACGACGTCTCGCTTCACTAGCCCCTTGTCCAAGGCTAGCAGCAGTGGGGGAGCGAGAAGGCGCAGCAGGGCCTCAGCCAGGTCTAAGCCTGTCACTCTCCTCCCCCACCCTGACCTTGCCAGGCCGCCTGGTCAAAATCCACAGTAAGCAAAGGAGCGAGGATATGACATCTCTAAGAGCTTTCCGCAAAAGCAGACCACCAACACCAACACGGCGAGCCTGGCTGCTCGTCGCTGCCGCCTTTCTGGTGGCCTGCCTGGCCGCGGCAGCCTTCAGCTTCCAGCATCAGCAGAGGCCAGCCCAAGCTGCCACATCGCCAGGGCCAGCCTGGTATAACGCAGCCCCTTACGTCATGCCCCTCGCGAATAACCCGCCATCTCTGAGCACGGTGATGGCCGCGACCGGTGCCCGCGTCTTCACACTGGCTTTCATTGTCGCAGACAATGGCTGTACTCCCGCCTGGGAGGCCGATAGCGGTCTGATCGATGTCGCCGCCGATAGCCAGGCCGGCCCGATGATCAACGCCGTGCGAGCAGCCGGCGGCGATGTCGTCGTCTCTTTTGGTGGCTATAATGGCACGAAGCTAGGCCAGGTCTGTGGCACTCCCCAGGCTACCGCCGCCGCGGAGCAGGCAGTCATTACCAAGTATAGTCTACGCGCCATCGACCTGGACCTGGAGGAGCCTGAGTACGAGAATGCCGCTGCCATTAATAACGAGCTGGGGGCCGCCCAGATTTTGCAGGCCAACAACCCTGGCCTCATGATCACCGTTACCTTGCCAGGCACTACCTCGGGTACCGGCTACTTTGGGCAGCAGCTCCTTAACACCGCACGGAGCCTCGGCTACAGGCCCAGCAGCTACTCCATCATGCCCTTTGATGGCGGCTTCAACGGCGCCAGCAGCCAAATCAGCGCCCTGCAGAGTTTTCACACCATTCTCATGAACACCTTTGGCTGGGATAGCGCAACCGCCTATGCCTATGAGGGGATCTCCTCGATGAATGGGCGCACCGATAGCGGGGAATACTTCTATCAGTCCGATTTCCAGACTGTACTTAGCTTCGTCAAAAGCAATCACCTGGCGCGCTTTACTTTCTGGTCGGTGAACCGCGATCGACAGTGTACCCCGCCAGATAACAACGGGAACCTCTCGGCCACCTGCAGTAGCGTGCCGCAGAACGACTGGGATTTTACCCGCATCGTCACGCAATTCGCCCAGACGACTGCGGCGACCCCTACAGCAGCCCCTTCGTCAACACCACCCCCCACCGCCACCACTGTCCCGACGCTCACTCCCTCACCAACGCCCACTTCACCAGCCAGCAGCAACTGCACCGGTATTGCTCCCTGGAGTCCTACCACGGCTTATACTGGAGGCAGCAAAGTTACCTATAACGGCTATCTCTGGCAGGCGAAATGGTGGACATATAACGACGTGCCGGGCGGGCCGGCAGGTGTCTGGGTCCAGCTGGGTCGCTGCTAGGAGACGAGCGAGCCTTGACCGCCACCTCCTCCAATCCACCAGATCAAAGAGAAGCGTCCAGGCTCCCCTCTACTCCTGAAACCGACTGGCGGAGATCTTTCACCATCCGCCAGTCGGTTTATTGATAGAGCTGGTGGTAATCAGCCTGCAAGGCCGCACGCCAGAAGCGTTCCACATGCGTTCCCTGCTTCGAGCTAATCTGACCACTATAACATTCGATGCTTCGATAGAGTGTTGCGGCAGAGCCAAAGTTTATGCGCACCTGCGATGCATAGAGGCTGGCAGCCTGTTGACGCAAAGCCAGTGTATCCGAGATCTCCACCAGCTGAGGCTGCATGCTGATCCCCACCTCCCGCAGGCGCTTTTTGAGCGCAGAGCGATGCAGGACATAGGGGAAATCTTCGTAGAAGACTACATTGGCCCCATATACCAGAAGCCGGAAGGCAGCAGCGGAAACCACGCGGTGATCCACATGGCCCCCGATACCCAAGGGCGCATACCAGTGGAGCGAGGGGAGGCGACGATGGAGAGCCAGACAAAGGTGAAGTAGGTCCTCAACAATCCAGGCATCGACCTGACGCATACGCCCGCCGATAGCCCGCTTCCAGCGATAGAGGGCCGGCGAACCACGATAGATGGCGTCGAGATAATCTAACCAGAGGCAATCAGCCCGCAGCGAGGAGCAGGCTTGCTGGTCTTCCCGGCGGCGAAGCTCTACCAGGCTAAATGCTTCGTGTTGACTGCTCATCGTGCGCTGGATGCGTCGAGCAACGGAGCTTAGCTTTAAATCAGGACCAGGAAGGCCAGCGAATACAGTTACAATCAGCGAACCTTCCCTTTGGAGTGTTTGTAAGGCAATGGTTCCACCACAAGAATAGACAGCATCATCAAAGTGTGGCGAGAGATAGACATGCTGATATTCAGGACCAACGTCGTCCATAGCAGAGACAAGCAACCCTAAACTCCTTTCAGCTCACGACCAAGCAGCTCCTGAGCCAGTTGGCACGGCGAGGGAAGGAAAGGAACCGAGCCAGATCGATCCAATCCCTTGCCGTCAGCTTCACAGGGCGCTACCCAAACAGAGGATGAAAATGTGCTAGAGAATAGGAGGGATTGCGCAGCTGGCGCTCTCCAACCACGCGCGCAGGCACACCACCCACAATAGCGTAGGGAGGAACATCGTGGGTCACGACCGCCCCAGCCATCACAACAGCCCCTTCGCCGATGGTCACGCCCGCCAGAACTGTCGCCCGCGCCCCCAAGAAGGCGTAGTTACCAATCACAATTGGCTTGTAGATATCCTTGTGCTCTGGATCGTTGATATCATGCGAACCCGTGATCAGCCAGACCCCCGGTGAGAGACTGACATTTTCGCCGATCACCAGCCCCCCCGTTACATATAGCAAACAGTCATAGTTAATAACAGAGCCTTTGCCAATAACAACGCGACGCCCTCGACCACGCAGACCCGCCATCTGAACACGGACGCCAGAGAGGATCGTCACCTGGGGACCAATCTCCCATCCCAGAATCGTGCGATACCAGGCATAGCGCAGGGTATAAGAAGGAATATAGTTGATCCATCGGTTGGTGAGATATTTGATCAACTCACGGACGGCATCTCTCATATGAGCACCTCCGGCAGCGCAGCCAGGGACGCAATCGCCCCCACGGACCAGGAGCAGCACATCACCAGCAGTCTTCGGGTACTCTGGAGCAGGCTCAGGCTCCTCGACAGCTATGCAGCAGATTATGACTACCTGCTCTGCCCACCACCTGACCCAGGCCGATCAGCAACTCAGGCCCCAGATGTCTCTCTGGCAGTAAGCCGCGCTAGTCAGGTGTGCAGCCCCTGCCAATCGGCTTACTCCTGGTCTATTCGGGTTATAGCACGTCTTTGTAGTGACAGGATTGCGAACCTGGTAAAGAACGGGTCTTTTTCCTAGAGGAGGGTAGACGAACAGTACCCGGGCCTTTATCAGTTCTCACCTCAGTTCATTGGTAGCGCGATGTGCACATCGAACCCCCGGCGGAAACGACATCTTCACATACATGAATACCACTTTATCATCGAACCAGTAGTACCCTTGTAGCAGACCATACATCAGCAGAAAAAACGAGAGGTTACCTGATGCTACGCGAAGCGAAGGAGGTTTGATCTTGTGGGGCGTGTACTTGAAGCCATCTTCCGCCGGCCCCTGCAGCTCATCTTGCTGCTCGTAATCTTTCCGGCCCTGGCAATCGCCGTTGTGCTGATTCTTCCTCCATCGTACGAAACCACGGCCTCGTTGTGGGCCCTGCGACGCTATGAGGTCATCGGAGCCACCGGGCCGGAGACCAATCTCCAGGCAACACCAGCAGAGACCCAAGCTACGGCTCTGAGCGAGCTGCTGCAAAGCCGCACCTTCGCTTTAAAGGTGGCTTCTCAAACACAGCTCGCCTCGACACTCGACACGCGCACGCGCTCCGATCCGCTCCTGCGTGACGATGCTCTCTTTACGGAAATCTCTAAGCATGTGCTCGTGCGCGCAGTGGGCTATAACCTATTCACTATTACCTATGAGAATAAGAGCGCGCAAATTGCCCAACAGGTAGTAAACTCTGTCATCGAGAACTACAGTCAACAAAGCCAGCAGTTCAGTATTGCAGAAGCACAGTATCTGCTCCAAAATTATCAGGGCCAGCTCGTGAAGGCCCAGCAGGACGCCGCCAACGCCGCGGCTGCCGAGGCCCGCTATCTTACCAATCACCCTGATCTGGCTCATCAGGTGCTGACTTCTGGCCCCGATTACGCCGCTACGCTGGACCCCGCCTACGGCCTGCTCCATAGTCAGACCAAGCAGGCCCAGGCTACGGTGGAAAACTTGCAGTCGCTTATCGCCAGCCTGAATCAGGAGATTAGTTCTCAGGGCACTGGCACCAACAGCCTTTTTAAGGTCATCGATTCCCCAAGCGTGGGCACACAGCAGGTCTCACGCATGAAGTCGCTCCTGATCGGTGGCGCGATTGGTCTGGTGGCTGCACTCGTCAGCTGCTCTGCCTTGGTGATCATTCAGGTTCGCCGCAACCGCGCGGTCTATACGCCTCTCGATCTGCAGAAGATCACAACGCTCCCGGTGCTGGCTCAGCTTCCGCGCCTGGGGAAGGAGGGTATTGCGGCCTTGCTCCCTTCAGCCGCTTCTGGCGAGCTGCTACCCGGCAGGGATGGTATTCCTAACTAGCTGAGGAGAGGAGAGGATAGCGCTTATGGCAGAACATGATCGACTCAATAAGAATAAAATGAAGCAGAATACTGGCGCCCACGACCCGGAAAACGATACGGTTAAGTTGCCAGCTCTCCGCTCGCAGTCGACCGCTGCCGCCCTGGCTTCGTCAAGACCAACAGAAGAACAGGCCCCAGACACCCCACATGAGCCTGAGCCTGAGCTGGCGGCAAAAGAGACTCCTAAAGAAGAGGCCAAGAAGCAGAGTGAGGCGCTTAGCAAGGTCAAGGTTCCAGAAACACCGGTGCCAGGCAGGTCCGAAAAGACGGAGCCGGAACAGCGAGAGACTTCTCTCAAGAGCCAAAAGACGCGCGAGTTGCTCAATGCTCAGGCCCTGCGCGAGCGCTGCCGCCAGTTGTGCGCCGCGACTTTCTTCCGAGAGCACTCGACAATTCGTAGCCTCGGCTTCACAAGCGCTACCGCCGGCGAGGGCAAGACGCTCCTGGCTCTGGCAACCGCTACGGTGTTGGCTAGCGACAGCGGGCAACCTGTGACACTGCTGGAATGTACCTGGGAGCGCCCTCGCCTGCAGGAGTTGTTCAACCTGCCACGTCGACAGGGTTTAGCGGAATGGCTGCGCGGCGAGTGCAGCGAGGAGGCAATCCGCTACCAGGTGTCGCCCGAGCTGACGGTTATCCCCGCCGGCAATGCCGCAGGCCAGGCTATGAAGTTGATCCATCAGCTCGCTGAACGCCAGCTTCTCGCCCGCTTGCCCGCCTCCCAGGGGCTGTTCATCCTCGATCTGCCCCCGCTGGTGACATCGGGCTACGGCGCTCTGGCTGCAGGCCTGGCCGATTCGCTGATCCTGGTAGTGCATGCCGGCGTGACTTCCGAGGTGTTGGTCAGCGAGGCCTGCGCTCAGCTGAGGGACCTCCCTGTCCAGGGGATCTTGCTGAATCAGATCGAGAGCCATATTCCACGCTGGATACGCCAGCTGCTGTGAGCTCGCCTTTAGAAGAATACCTGGCCTATGAAAACGATCGTGATCTTGCTCGGCTTTTTCCTGACGCTGAGCCTCTTTATCAGGAAATATAACGCTACAACGCGGCTGATCATGCTGCTGGCCGTCGCTCTGCTGATCGCTTATAGCACGTTCTTCTGATCAGCTCAGCAAAGCATAGGTGCAGTAGATCTGGCTTTGTTGTCGCAGTTTGCACAACAGATAGTGAAAGACTATGCCTTCTTTACCAGAGTCACCGCCACGGTCGAGACAGCTCTATCGAGCTTACCCTGATGAACCGGTATCCCAGCCGCGCGAGAGCAGCATCCTTCCTTTCTGGATCGCTCTCATGTTGGGCTTGACCGTCCTTCCTCTGCTGATGCTGGCCGGCTCCTCCCTCGGCTTCAGCATCCTCGTGGCCTTGCTCTCCGCCTGCACCGCCGGCTTGCTGATTATACGCTGGCCTGTCACTGGCCTCTTCCTCTGCCTGGCTTGCGTTCTGCTCATCGAGCAGAATCCTTTGCAGTTCCATATCGGCACCGATCAGCTGAATATCTTTTACTGGCCACCTAACATGGCCGGGATGATCGAACGCCCCATCGGTTTTTTGATGCTGTTTACCCTCTTTATGAGCATCTGCCACCGCCTGGCGAAGCGCCGTCCAGGCCTGGAGGGTGGCCCTCTCTTCTGGCCTTTCATGGCGTTTCTCCTCTGTGTGGCAATCGGCGTTCTTCACGGCCTGGCAACCGGCGGCGATCTGAAAATCACTGTTCTGGAGGTGCGACCGCTCTGGTATCTATTCCTTTCTTACTTACTGGCCTACAACTTGATTTCCCAGGTGCGCCACGTCCGCCTCTTCCTGTGGTTTGCTATCCTGGGAGCCGCCGTTAAGGGCCTGCAAGGTTGCTATATCTATCTCTTCGTGCTGCACGGCGATCTGACGAATCAGAACGAGATTATGTCACACGAGGAGTCTTTTTTCTTCGTCTCAATTTTACTACTCATCATCCTCTTCTGTTTGCTGTATCGCTACCGTCCACAGTTGTATGCAGCTTTGGCCGTGCTCCCGGTAGTGCTGATTGCGCTGATCGCTAATAAGCGACGCGCTGACTATATCGCCTTGATCGTGGGTGTGCTTGTAGCCTGGGCCTTTGTGTTCTACTTGAAGCCGCAGCTGCGCAAGCCTCTGCTAGCAGGACTGCTGCTCTGCGCTGCCCTGGGCATTGGCTACGTCCTCGCTTTCGCTCATGGAACGGGCAGCCTTGCGGAGCCTGCCCGAGCGATTGTCTCGGTCATTGACCCTTCGGCTTCAGATACTCGCGATCAGGCATCAAACGCTTATCGCAACGCCGAAAATTATGATCTGAAGTATACGGTAGAGCAGAATCCTCTGTTAGGGCTGGGATTTGGGAAGCAGTTTTTGCAACCCGAGCCACTGCCAGTCCTGGCTAGCGATGATCCCGAGTTCGGCGGCAATCCTTATTTGTATGTGCCACACAATACAATCTATTGGATCTGGATGCGCCTCGGACCCGCTGGCTATGTGGCTCTCTGGTTCTTGCTGGGTTCGCTGATTGTGCGCGGCGGTCTGATCGCTCGCCAGCTCCACGATCCCTATCTGCGTCTGATTGCCGTCTATGTGATAGCAATCACCTTCATGGAAGTCATGGTGGCCTACGCGGACTACCAGCTTTTCTTCTATCGCAATGTGATCTATCTGGGTTTGCTGGCTGGTTTGTTGATGCGCTTGCCAGCCCTGGAACAAAGGCGCTCCGAGCAGGAGACGTCTCAGAAGAGTAGCTCCACCACACCACAGGTCCAACCGGTTTTGAGCGAGGTCGGCCTATGACGCTTACGACGTTCTTTGCTGGGCTGCTCCCCTTGCTTTCCTGGGCCCTCCTCCTGGCAGAGCTGGCACTGGCTCTGCCTATTGGCTATCTGACAGTGGTCACAGCAGCCGCCCTGCTGACTCGTCTGCCAAGCCAGGCTACTGCCTCAGCCCCACCATCCAGCACCACCGAGCCACTGCGCTTTGTGGTGCTGATTCCTGCCCACAACGAGGAGTCGGTCATCGAAACACTCCTGGCAAGCTTGCAACAGCTTGCGTATCCGCGCAGTCACTACCAGGTCTATGTGATCGCCGATAATTGCACTGATGATACAGCAAGCCTGGTCCGCTCTACCGGTTGGGCCAGCGTCTATGAGCGCTGTGATCTTCAGCGACGCGGCAAGGGCTACGCCTTGAATTGGGCTTTGACGCGGCTGGCCGAGGATGGTGTGAGCTACGACGCCTGTGTGTTCCTGGATGCCGATGCCGTGGTCGAGCCTTCTTTTTTGCAGGCCCTGGAGCAGGCTCTACGGGCAGGTCTGGCTCGCGGCGAGGATCTGCAGGCTCTGCAGGCCAGGAATACGGTGCTCAATGCTTCGGCCTCGCCGGGAACAGCTCTGCGCTGGCTGGCCCTCTCTTTGATGAATCACGTTCGCCCCCTGGGACGGACCAGATTGGGCGCTTCGTCGACTCTGACAGGCAATGGCATGTGCCTGACCCGCGCTCTGCTGGAGCGCTACCCCTGGGAGGCTTTTTCACGCGGCGAGGATTATGAGTACTATTTGCACCTCGTGGAACAGGGAATTTATGTCCGCTACGTGCCCGAAGCGATCGTCCGTTCTCAGATGCCGCTTCGCTTTGCTCAGATGCGCTCGCAAGATCTGCGCTGGGAGGCCGCTGAAGCAAATACGTCCGCTCTCAAACGTGCTTCGCGCTTGCTGCGGGCAGGATTGCAGGCCGGCGATTGGCGCCGTAGCGATTGGCGCCGTGGCGATTGGCGCCGGCTGGAGGCAGTGGCCGAGCTGCTTACACCTCCGCTCTCTGTACTGCTGGCCGGGACCACGCTGGTGCTCCTGGCCAGTTTGCTACTTCGCTGGCCTCCTGCTATGGTGTTAGCCCTGCTCTTGCTGCTGGGATTGAGTGTCTATGTGCTTTCCCCTCTGGCTCTGTTAGATCCGCCTAAAGGGATCTATCGGGCTTTCTTCTTCGCGCCCGTATTCGTCCTCTGGAAACTCTGGGTCTATCTCGTGCTTCGTCAGAGCCAGAGACAACAAAGAGATTGGCTGAGAACCGATCGCACGCCCGCCTGAATTGTGGTTCGGTCTGAAAGGGGATATTGGGAATGCCGTCGCTACGCATTGTTCACATTAGCTACGACTGGTATCGCTTTGACCCTCTGGTACGTCGCCTGGCTGAGGCCGCCCGCGCCAGAGGGCACCTGGTTGATGTCATTTGTCTGCGTCATGGCTCGGAGCCTTCGTATGAAGAATGCAACGGCGTCTCGGTCTACCGCGTCCCTCTGGATCGGGGCTTCGGCCAGCCATTGCCGCTGACGGTGCTCGGCTGGCTCAGATTCCTGCTGCTCGCCGCCTGGACAGTGACACGGCTCCACTTCCGCAAGCGCTATGATGTGATTCAAGTGCATAACATGCCGGACTTCCTGGTCTTCGCTGCGCTCATTCCACGCCTTTTTGGAGCACGTGTGATCTTGGAGGTACAGGACGCCTCGCCAGAACTGATGGCTGTCAAGACTCGCGGGCGCCTGCGCTCTTTGGCCCGAGGACTGGCAGCTTTGCAGGAGCGCATCTCGACTTTGTTCGCTGACCATGTGATCACGGTGGGCTGGCCTTTCGAGGAGCTGCTGCTCAGGCGCGGGGTCCCCCGCCACAAGCTGTCTGTTATCCTCAACAGTCCAGACCCGCGCTATTTCCCTCCCTCACGGCGCGCTCGCGTGCCTTCCACCGAGGAAGACGGCGATTTCATCCTGATGTATCATGGTACGATGGCGGAGCGGCATGGCCTTGATGTGGCTTTACGCGCCCTGGCCCTGGCTCTGCCCGCCGCCCCACGCCTCCGCCTCGATCTTTTGGGACGCGGGGAGCAGATCCCTTTTCTCCACACGCTGGCCGAGGAATTGGGAATCAGTGAGCGCGTTACCTTCAGAGAGACTTGCACGGTAGAAGAGGTGGCTCACTTTATCGCCCACGGGGATGTGGGCATTATCCCCTACCGCTGCGATGGGTTCATGGACCTCCTCTTGCCCACTAAAGCCTATGAGTTCGCCTGGCTGCATCGTCCAATTATCGCCACAGATACCAAAGCGATCCGCTCAATGTTCCGTCCCGAGTCGGTTGTGCTCTGCGAGCCGGAGAATCCGCTCAGCCTGGCAGCAGCTATTGTCGATCTCTATCACCATCCCGAGAAGCGCTTCCAGCTCGTTGAGAACGCCGCCAGAGACTTTGAGCCGTTCCGCTGGGAGCTGATGAGCGAACGCTACAACGAGTTGCTGGAGAGAATCTGTGACCGCCATCGCTCCCCACACTCTGTCTCCCTCTCCAAGGAGATCAGCAGGCAGCATCTGCACTAGCTTTTGCGCAGGCCTTGGCGCAGCTACCAGACCCCTCCGAGAGGGTCTCTCCGACGAACAGCCTGCCGGCAAGACGGCAAGGGAAGAGAGAGGCCCGCAATAACGCAACTCATCTCTCAGACTTGCCTCTACTCGCTGGCCAGCCAGGCCAGCAGGAGGCACAAGATAATACCCTTTGGCTATAAGAATAACAATAAGGGGAGGGGCATCCTTGCCCCTGGGATGGAAGAGACGAAGACCTAGAAAAAAGAGGTCGGTAGGTAGTAGTCTAGCAAGAGGGCGAGTCAGAGGCTCAGGCGCCGCCACGACCGCTCAGCATCACCAGCGGAGTCAAAGCGATGAGCCTGAGATCTTCCCAGATCGATTGGCGCTGCAGATAAGCAATGTCCATTTCTACCATCGTCTTAAAATCGACCTTGCTGCGTCCATAGACTTGCCAGTAGCCGGTCAGCCCAGGCTTGCCTGCCAGGCGCAGCCAATCCCGTTCACTATACTGCTCCACCTCATAAGGCAGGGGAGGGCGTGGTCCGACGAGCGACATCTCTCCGCGCAGCACATTAAAGAACTGAGGTAACTCATCGAGGCTGGTACGGCGGAGCAGACGACCGATTCTTGTAATGCGCGGATCGTCGTTCAACTTGTAAGGATTGGCGGCCTGCTGGCCACTGCTGAGTCGGTCACCATTCATATAACGCCTGATAGCCTCGCGATGCAGATAATCATCGCTGTTTGCATACATTGAGCGGAACTTCAGCAAGATAAATTCCTTGCCGTTCCATCCCAAGCGCTTTTGGCGGAAGAAGACAGGACCAGCAGAATCGAGCCGGATCAGAATGGCTATCACCCCCATCACTGCCAGGAGCAAGGGCAACAAGACCAGGGTAACCACTACATCGACCAGTCGTTTGAGACGCAGGTAGCCGGGGTCAACAGGAATCTGCAAGCGAGGCTCCGAGAGAACCGCCATAGAGCATCCTCCCTCCACAGAGCATAGAAACAGTGTGTGGATAGTTGTCGTCACATACTGGCCCACGTTCTGTTTAAGAGGATAGCGCTCTGAGGTAGAGAACGGGTGCAGGCGCCCATAAAGATATGGATAAAGAAAGCTCTGACTGGGGCCGGGATGGTACACAATGGTTGAGTCGTCCTTGCAGGGCCCCTGTCGAGGCTGGCCTGGCGCCGCGCTCACCGGCCCCTACACAGAGAAGACCAAGCACCAGTCGCCGGAGGCAACCTCACAGGCAAGACTCAGGCTTCGCCAACCTCTATCTCCAGACAGCCTTCTTGCTCAGGCCAGTGTGCAGCCGTACCCAGCAGGGTACAGAGGCAGAGCGCCGTGGTGACAATTTCCTCGCGACCAGAGCCGTGAGGGTGCCAGGCTTGAAAGGCCCAGATCACTCCACTCTGTCGGACAGAGCTGCAGGCGTCTAAGCTGAGATCGTCGCGCTCGTGCGGATTAACGGCGTAATCGTCGACAAAGTCACCACAACTAGAGAGCACAGGGTGTCCTCGATAGATCAAGAACGCTCTCCAGGCGAGCATCTTTGATTAGGGATGGAAGCTTGATGATCCCAAAGTTGTCGCCTCGGCCTGATCCCCTTGCACTATCTGAGGCGGAGGGAGATTTTTGGCTTCCTGGCGCCGAATGATCAGCCCTCCAACGAGCACACAGAGACCATAGCAAAGTCCCATCATAAACCAGGGGAAGCGGAAGTTGATCAGATAAAGAGGAATGAACAGGTTGCTTCCGACAAAAGCTCCGATCAGGCCAACGGTGCTGTAGAGGCCCTGAATACGCGCGCGCACGTGGTTCCCAGAGAAGGCCGCCAGATGCGCATCAACGGCTGGCTGGATAAAGGCATAAACGATCCCATGCACAGCGAAGAGCAGCAAGGCCACCAGAGCCTGGCTCAGTACCCCATAGCAGAAGTAGAGCGGTACCTGGACCAGACCAAAGATTAAGATTAAGGTGGAACGCCGCCGGCGATCGGCTACTCTCCCCCCAAGAGGAGAGAAAACCGTGTTCGGCACCGCCCAGGCGGTGTATGTTAGGCCGATCAGGGCCACAGAAGCCTGCAAGTGATCGTGCATCCAGATTGGCGTCAGGGTGAGGTCAAAACCCAAATAGAGATAGTCGCCAAAAGCAATCAGGTAGGCAGCGAGCAGCGGCCAGGTAAACAACTCTTTGAAGACGCTGCTGAGAGCGGGCTGCTTCGCATTGCGGGAGTGAGTCCCCGGTCTGTTCCGAATGAGCAGTACAACGAGAACGATGCCTACCAGACGTATGACGATTGCCCCTATAAAGGCCCAGCTGTAGCCCAAGGCAGCCATCAATCCCCCAAGCGCCGGCCCGAGTAGAAAGCTGGCATTGAAAAAGGCGTTAAAAACTCCAAACGCTTCACCCTGCTGCTCAACAGGCACGGCATCAATAAGCAAAGCCCGCGCCGCCGGCAAGAGGGAGGCCGCCGCCATGCCTTCCAGGAAGCGCAGAACGATAAAGAGGAGTGGATCGGAAGCCGGCAGGTAGAGCGCCGAGAGCAACGCCTGCGCCGCCATGCCGATGAGGATCACTTGCTTGCGTCCCCAGCGATCGGCCAGCCAACCTAATGGGTAACCGAAGAGAAAGTCAGAGACCAGATAAGCAGAGGCCATCGCTCCGATGATCGGCAATGAGGCCCCATGCGCCTGGGCATAAAGGACACGTACCGGGTTGATCATCGCCGTGCCTATATAGGCCCCAAGCACAGAAAAAGAGATGGCCAGCAGGGTTCGGTTGCGAAAGCCAGGACTGTCGAGAACTGACTTGACGAGACGCTGAAGGGCAAAAGCTGGACGATATCGTTTGTTTGCAGTCATAGGTGTAATAGTGATGGACCCTCTTCCTGCGCTCACCAACAGCGCAGCGTAAAGGGCAGCCGTTGTATTCTATCTCTCCTCTTCCTCAAAGGCAAGAGAAGGAAGATCTACCCGCTTCTCTCCTGACTATCCCGGCTACTCACTCACTCCTCTGCTCCCACTTTATCCCTTTGGTCAGCTCCTCTTCTGCCCCCCCTACAGCCACCTGAGTGCCCGTGGGTACCGTACAATGATGTATTCCTGATACTACACTCTACACCAGTAGTGCCCTTCCCCTTGACGCCAATGTTAGGCCATGCTAATATCTGAGTTGCTTACTCTGAATTGGGATCGTCCCTTGCGCCGCCGCAAGGGAAGCGCGGCTCTCCCCTAGAGGTGGTGAGTGGCTGGTGAAGGTAGCTCTCCCCTCTCCACTATAGGGCGACTCCCAGGTAGCTCGCTCTTGGTCTCTATTTCGAGCAAAGGACAAGATAGATGAGCAATTTCCGCTTTGGCATCGAACATGAGGTGGCTTTTCTCGACCACAATGGACGCTTTGTGGATTTCGTTTCAACTTCCTACAGCCAGCTTCAGGCTGTGATCGATGAGCTGCCGCTCTATCCCGCCGATGAACAGCAGCTGCGCATCGGCGATGCCGGTATCCGTCTTAAGCGCTGGTACCTTGAAGCGCTAGAGCGCCTCAGCCCTCAAGGCGAGTGGCTGACCTGCCTTCCCAAGGGGATAGAAATCAGGACGACCATTCATCCTGACATCCAGGGTGCTATCCATGAGCTAGAGGAGAGCTTCACCCTGCTTTGCCAGGTAGCTGCTCGTCACGGCTTCACCCCCGTCTTGACGAGCTATAACCCCTACCAGACTTGCCTCATTCTCGATCCCCCCCTCAATGCCTATGAGTGGCGCTTGCTTGATCGCTCGCCAGAAGATCGCACTGCTCTGAGCACCTTCCTGACCTATGGTCCCGATCTTAGTTTGTCATGCTCCAGCTGGTCGACAGAGCTGTTGATCGATCGGGGGCGCAAACTGACTTATTATAGTCCTTATATTGTACCTTTTAGCTTCAGTTCCCCTTTTTACGAGGGCAAGCTCTGGGAAGGTCTCTCGGTGCGCACCTTTCTCCGAACCGGTCAGCGCCCGGCAGCCCTGGTCTTCATTGCAGATGAAACTCAGCTGCTCTATAGCAGCCCCTCGCTGACGAAGCTGGCGCGTATTCCGGCAGAGATAGGGAGGCTGGAGTTTAAAGCCTGCGATAGCTGCGCAGATTTCTCGCTCTATGCCGCCCTGCTGGCTCTCCTTCAGGGCCTGACCCTCGATGATACCTTGCCCGGACGGGCCACCGTGCCCGACGCTCATCTCCATCAGCGTGCAGCCCTGCGCGGATTTGAGGACGAGGAGATCTTTGCGGGAGCGCAGCAGCTCCTGACCGCTGCCGCCCAAGCTTTGGAGAAGGAGGAGAGTCGCCCGTTGCTGGAACCGCTCTTCACACTTCTTGAGCGGCGTCAGACACCTGCTCACCAGATGATCACACGCTACCGCCAGACGGGGAGCTTGAAGGAGGCCCTGCGCTTCCCCTACCTGGCTTCACAGGGAGCAGCCTGCGAAACCAGGCAGGGCAACACAGGGATGCCATGAAGCCCGCTGAGGGCAGTGGATCTAGGTACGATTGTGACTATGGGCGGCAATGAAGTCGCGCACGCGCTGCCAGGCATCGGCACAGGCTTCAGCATATTCGCTGTAGCGGCGGTCAAAGAAGCTATGGGGAGCTCCTTCATAGATATGGATCTGGTGCTCAAGACTGCGCCGGCGCAGTTTTTCCTCTAGCTCGTGAACCTGGCTGACAGGTATACCCTGATCAGCCCCGCCAAAGAGACCGAGCAGTGGATACGCCAGTTGATCGGCCCGCTCCAGAGCTGTACCATTGCCTGCAATAGGTCGGCTCAGCCCCGCATAAAAGGCCACCAGGCCGGCAAAGCCGAAGGAGCGATCGCAGCCCGAGAGGATCGTTAAGCTGCCACCCATGCAGAAGCCAACGGGGTAGGTCGCTCCTTCGGCGCTGGCATGGCTACGCAGGTAGTCAAGAGCTGCCCTCACATCCAGAAAAAAGTTCTCTAGTTTGAGTTGCTGGACATGGGGCCAGAATTCAAAAGAATCGTCACGCGCTGTTAATCCGGCAGTTCTCCCAAAATAGTCGAGCGCGATGGCGGCGATTCCTATGTCAGCAAAGCGCAGGGCTAGCTCTTTGTAGAATTGATGCAGGCCACGGACGTCAGGATAGATGATTACCTGCGCTCCCGTGGGGGCCGCAGGACGGGCAAAGTAGGCGGCAAAGCGGTTGCCATCTGCGGCAGTGAGAACCAGGTCTTCTCCCTGGGCTTGCCCATCCGCACCGTCTGGCACGGGTGGACGGGCATTGTCGTCGTAGCACATGGCTTGAGTAGCCTCCCTTGCTAATCTCTATTTCCTTGTCTTCCCTGATGATAGCGCATCGGGCAAGATTTGCAATGGGTCTTCAACCAGGCAAAGTGCGAGCAAACAATGGCTCTTGCCCCACTGAGCCAGGTGGGGCTGACGGCCTCCACTCATCCTGGCTGGTCGGCGCCATTCCGTACGGCCAGACCGACCCGGCCCCGCCCGGCAGCGCGAGGGGCCTCTCGATCTGGCCGCCTCTCCGGCAGCAAGGCCCCCAGAATGATCAGGAATAGACAGGCGATGAGGACGGGAAGAAAGGCAAGGGCCGGCAGTCCGAAATGATCCCACAGGGCTCCGCCAATGAGTGGCCCGATGAAGGCCACTGCATAGGTGAGCGAGAGGGTCATGCCGGTCAGCCGGGCAACTTCACCAGGCGAGGCCAGCAAGGCGGGCAGCGCTACCCCGAGGGTGAAGACGAGGGCCGAGCCAGCACCAATGAGGGCCGCCCAGAAGACTCCCAGCCCGACAGGCGAGAGGAGCCAACCAATCAGCGAGACCGCACAAACTACGCCCGCCCCAATAAAGGGCCAGCGCCTCCCCGCCAGCCGCTGGGCAAAGAGGGTGACCACCAGACTCGATGGCAGTTGGGCAGTGTTGAAAACGCCTAGCACCAGGGGAGTGGCGGCTGCTCGCTGGAGAGCCGTGTTATAGGGGGCAATCCAGGCATTCATGCCGAAATAGATCAGGCTTCCTCCGCCAAGTAAGATGCCCAGATGCCAGGCGTTGACACGCCGCCCTTGCTTTGCTCTTGCAGGACGAGCCTCTCCTTCCTGCAGTGACGGCGGGGCCGCTTCTAGCTGGGGCCCCTCCGGCAGCTCCCGACGCTGGCCGGTCTCTGCACGTGGCGCGAGTAGAAGCCAGCCTACCAGCAGGACGAGCGCCGGCACCCCCCAGAAAATAAAGGTGGCTCGCCAGTTGCCAGGACCAAAGAAGCGCTGCATGAGGGGAACAGTCAGTCCAGCAGCCAGCGCCTCCCCAATGATTAGACCATCGCTAAAGAGGGCCGTTACGAGACCAACAGAGCGCGGGAACCAGTGACGCGCCAGGGGCGGGACGGCTGTCTGAGCAAGCACAATGCCGAGACAGAGCAATAGAGTAAAGCAAAAGAGCGTCACCGCCGACGGCCACAAGGCCCGCAGGATCGCCCCTATACCCAGCAGAAGCAGACCAATGGCGACGCAGGCCCGCTCTCCGAGACGCTCGACGACTAGACCAAGCGACCAGGCGCTCACACCAAGAGTCAGCGGCGGGAGCGCTGTCAACAGGCCCACTTCGAAATAAGAGAGCGCCAGATCATGCTGTACCAGCGGTAGCACTGGAGGGACTCCCAGAATGATGGATCGGAGATTAAACCCAACCAGGGTCAGTAGGCCGCAACAGAGAATCATGCGCCAGTTGGAGATGGAACGGATCTCTGCATCAGCTGATACCTGTTTCAATGCTCTGCTCCAGAGATGAGGTTTGAGGGGAAAAGGAGATGAAACGTGCTTCCATCGTGAGCGGCTGCCCTCTCATTATAGGTCGCCTGTCCCCCGGATCGCAAACCTTGTTTTTTGACAAAGGATGCTACCCTACTGGAGTCAACAGCGACTGAGCGCGAGGCCACTAGCCGAAGAGAGGGTAGGAGGCCGCTGAGTCCAGCCGAGCGAAAGATCGTTTCTCTGCTCTCCTTATCTTACTGGGCATACGTACAAGAGCATAAAATAAGGGGCGCGGGGGACAGCAACGCAGTGGTGGGGAACAAAACGACCATCACCGAGCCTTCGACGAGCAGGCCATCTTGTCTTGACACTGTCTATCGGCTCTTTCCTCGTATAAACCAGGAGAGCAGAAAGGGAAAAAGGCTGAGTATGAATAGCCTGACGCTCAAAAGAGCGGCTTTTCGCTTCGTGTTACTGATCGGTATTTTGAGCTTCTTTGCGGACTTCACTTATGAAGGGGCCAGGGGCATTCTCGGTCCTTATCTGGCACTGCTCGGGGCTGGAGCCGCCTTGATTGGGGCCGTAACCGGGCTGGGTGAGCTACTTGGCTACGGTCTGCGCCTCGTCTCTGGTCCTCTGAGCGATCGTACTGGCAAATACTGGCCGGTGACAATTGTGGGCTATGTGGTACAGATGGCCTCGGTTCCTCTGCTAGCTGTAGCGGGTAGCTGGCCATTGGCCGCTTTATTGATCATTCTCGAACGGGCCGGTAAGGCGATCCGTAATCCACCGCGAGACGTCATGCTCTCACAGGCCGCCCACGAGATGGGCTATGGCTGGGCCTTTGGTTTTCACGAGGCCCTCGATCAGTTTGGGGCCTTGCTGGGACCACTCGCAGTGGCTGCGGTACTGGCCTGGCAGGGGAACTACCGCCTGGCCTTTGCCTCGCTGGCAATCAGTGCAGCGCTGACCCTGCTACTCCTCTTGCTGGCGCGTCTGCTCTACCCCCGCCCTCACGAGCTGGCACCCGCCGCTCCGGTGGCCGCCCGCCAAGAGCTGTCGGCTACGTACTGGATCTATCTGGTCGGGGCTGTTCTGGTAGCGGCTGGCTTCGCCGATTTCCCTTTGATTGCCTATCATTTCACCCGCGCCTCCAGTGTCCCCTCCACCCTGGTTCCGGTCTTCTATGCCATTGCGATGGGAAGCAGTGGCATAGGCTCACTGCTGTGTGGACGGCTCTTCGATCGTCTGGGGATGGGCATTCTGATTCCTTTGACAGCGCTGGCAGCTCTGTTTGCCCCCCTGGTGTTCCTGGGGGGCTTCTGGCTGGCACTGCTCGGCGTGGTCCTCTGGGGTCTCGGCATGGGCGTGCACGAGTCGCTTATTCCCGCCGCGGTGGCCCTGATGGTTCCTGGCCACCGCCGGGCTTCTGCTTACGGTATCTTCACCGCAGGCTATGGTATCTGCTGGTTCCTGGGCAGCGCCCTGATCGGCCTGCTCTACAGCCTGGCGTTACCGCTCGCTATCATCTTTTGCTTGCTGGCTGAGCTGCTGGCCATTCCCTTTTTCGTGATCGCCAGTCGCCAGCTGCAGCAAATCTCCCGCAAAGCCTGAAACCTTCGCAGGTGCTACTGCTTACCCAACTGGTGTTCACCCCTCCACCAGCTCAGACGAGTAGCGGCTAGAGGTCATCATCAAGCCTGGCCTCTAGCCCTTCGGCCTGCCAGCGCTTGAGATCAAGAGGAAGGCCGGCGATGAGGAAATAGGCCCGCGCAGCGGCTCTAGCCAGGCGCTGATTGACCAGACCCAGGAGGTCACGATAGCCTCGTCCCAGGGGGGAGAACGGCACAATGCCTAATCCTACTTCGTTAGAGACCACGATGAGCTGCTGATCAAGGCGCAGAGCGCGCGCTGCCTGCAGAAGCCGCTCAACTTCCCCAAGCACATGAGCCTCCAGCTCGGGGCTGACCGGGGCAATCTCTGATTCCGCTCGCCCCTGGGACAGCAAGAGGTTGCTGAGCCAAAGTGTCAGACAATCCAGCAGCAGCACATCAGCAACACTGGCAGCTTGCTGAATAGCCCAGCCCAGCCGCAGCGGCTCTTCAAAGGTATACCAGTCTCCAGGACGCTCGGCCCGATGCCGACGAATTCGCTCCACCATCTCCTGATCGCTCGCCGTTGCTGTGGCAATAAAAGCAACAGACCGCTTGCTGGTTGCCGCCAGACGTAGAGCGAAGCGGCTCTTGCCGCTGCGCGCCCCTCCCAAGATAAATGTCAGCTGGGCGATGATGGCTTCAGCTTCAGTATGTTCTCTGTTCACGTGAAACGCACTCCTTATCTTCATCTAAAGGGAAACATGCATCAGGAGGAAGAGGAGCAAGGCACATACTTCGCAGATTTCGCCAAAGGCCCCACAAATGTCGCCCGTGAGGCCACCGAGCGAACGGGTCACGGCCAGGCCCAGGCCAAGGATGAGAAGATTGCTCAGTAACCAGACAAAGAGACCGATGAGGTGAGCGAAGAGGAGGGCAATGAGTACAGAGCCGAGGCCAGCCAGGAGGAGACGACGCAGGGTCACTGCCTGATGGAAAGCAGCCCCCAGCCCATCGGGACGCGCCGCCGGGAAGAGGCCGCCAGCCAGCACCATTGCCCAACGCCCAAGGGTCGGCGCAACCAGGAGAGCCGCCAGCAAACTCCAGAAGGGGAGACTGGCCAGAATAGCGAAACGCAGCAACAATAGCGCAAAAGCACCCAACACACCAAAACTACCAACACGGCTATCATGCATGATTTCCAGACGGCGCTCGCGTCCAATGCCCCCAAAGAGACCATCGCAACTGTCCATGACTCCATCGAGGTGTAGGCCCCCCGTGAGCATGATCTCGGCCACGACCAGCAGCGCCGCCAGCACGAGGGCGGGAACGTGAGGGGCGAATAAGGTTGCGAGCAAGCAGAGAATGGCTCCGACGATCAGGCCGACAAGAGGGTAATAAACGCTCCCCACGATCAACGTGGCACGTTCCTCTTTGGTCCCCGCTAATAGGCGCCGTCCCGGTAACGGCAAGATGGTAAGGAAGAGAACTGCCGCGACAAGCTCAGCATATTGATTGCGGCAGAAACGACCCAGCCGGGTCCACGGTCGCCAGATGGCTTGCAAAGCCAGGCCGGATCGCGAATTATTGGAGTGTGTGTGCATACCATTGCCTCTCTTCGCTTGCAGACAGCATTGGCTAACCACAGGCTTAATTCAGCGGGTCAAGCATGGATAAGCAGCTAAACGATTAACGCTGGCTTTTACCAGTTTACCGCTCCCTGTCTGACCTATTATAATAGAAATTGTTCAATCTATTTGACCAGCGCAGCGATGCATTGCAGAGATGGACAGGCAGTGAAGCGAAGCAAAGGAGACAGCGCCCAGGCCAGGTGTTGCCGTTGGCGGGCAGCCCTGGAAGGGGAGGTCAGGCAAGGACAGGCTGACCGTGCTGTGCGACTAGGTTATCGCCTGGTCCATCTCGCGCTCTCCGCGTCCGCCTCGGGCCAGGCGCAGCGCCAGTCATCTTGTTACGCCGGTGCTGACAGCTCCAGCGCCACCCGGAGAACCCAACGATGGGGGAGAAGCCATGACTCGCCTTTTCAGCTACCTCCACCTCCCGCGGCGCTATCTTGCGCACACGGGACACGACTCGTCCTTTCAGTCCCGGAGCAGCGCAGTGCGCTCGCCGTTGCCGACTGCCCTTCTCTCGCTACTTCTCGCTCTCTTCTGCTCGCCAGGATTGCTGGCCTGTGGTGGGACCGCGAGCAGTAGCAACACCTTGCTCTTTGGGGCTCCGCTTTCGCTCACGGGGTCCACTGCGACCGAAGGCCATCTTACTCTGGAAGGCTACCAGCTTTGGGTGAAAGAGGTCAATGCCCACGGCGGCATTAAAGTGGGGAACACCACCTACCAGGTCGCGCTCAAGTACTATGATGATGGCAGCAGTCCCACCCGGAGCGCTCAACTCACGCAGCAATTAATTACCGCTGATAAGGTCAATTTCCTCCTTGGCCCCTATGGCACATCGGCCACCCTGCAGGATGAAGCTATCGCTGAACGCTACAAGATCCCCATGGTCGAAGCCAACGGCGCCGCCAAAGCGATTTTCTCTCGTGGCTTCCACTACATTTTCGGCGTGCTCAGCCCGGCTTCCGAATACGCCAAGGTCATGTTGGAAGCAGCCCTGAGCCTGCCCAATCCGCCGAAGACGGTGGCGATTATTTCGGCCAATGACTCCTTCTCTGAGGAGGTGGCCACCGCCGCCCGCGACTTCGCCCGCAGTCAGGGCATAGAGGTCGTGTACTACCAGACCTATCCATCAGGGGCTACCGACCTGACAGGAGTACTGACGGCCTTGAAAACTTCAGCCCACGGCGGTGTCCCCGACATGCTGCTTGGCTCGGGCCATGAAAGTGAAGCCGTAACGACCATGAAGGAATGCAAGCAGCTCAATATCAATGCCAAACTCTATGCCTTCACGGTTGGTCCCGCTACCCCTGACTTCATCACTTCGCTCGGACCCGACGCGAACTACGTCCTGGGGTCTTCACAGTGGACCCCCCAGGAGCACTACCAGGGCATCGACTTCTTTGGGACTCCGGCCAACTATGAGCGGATCTACAAGCAGACCTTCGGCCATGAACCCTCCTATCAGTCTGCCGAGTCCACCGCCGCTGGCCTGGCCTTCCAGTACGCGATCCAGAATGCTGGTTCAATCGACCCTCAGAAGGTACGCGATGCCCTGGCCCGGCTCAATATTATGACCTTCTATGGTGTCATTCGTTTCGATGCCACCGGAGCCAATACGTTTAAGCCGATGGCTACTATCCAGATCCAGAATGGCCAGGTGGCGACCGTCTACCCGAAGGAGGTCGCTAACGCGCAGCTGCTCTATCCAACTCCTCCTTTTTCTCAGCGCTAGCGTTCCTCACGAGTTCGCTGAGCAAGAGTGAGAACGAGAAAGGAGAACGCTGCCCCGGGTCCGCCACTACCAGTCAATGAGGGGCAGAGCGATGCTGGCTTTAGCTGTCGGAAGCCTGCCTGTGCGCAGGCTTCCCTTTCATAGAGAGGTATCTGCGATGCTGATTGTGCAGGTAATTGTGAACTGGCTGCTGTTGGGCAGTCTCTACGCCGCGGTAGCCCTGGGCTTTTCGCTGGTGTGGGGGATCATGAATATCGTCAATCTCGCCCACGGCGCTTTCATCCTGGTCGGGGCCTATACTGCCTACTGGGCCTTTACGCAGCTGCACATCGATCCGTTTCTCGGCCTCCCTTTGACCATGCTGCTGCTCTTCTGCCTGGGCTGGGTCGTGCAATATGTGGCGATTAATCGCGTTATTCGTGCACCTTTTCTGATGACGTTCCTGCTCACTTTCGGCCTCGATCTGCTCATTGCCGACGTGGTCCAGCTCTTGTTTACCAGTGACCGGCGCTCGATTAATACCGCGTACAGTGGCTTTGGCCTGACGCTGGGGGCTCTGCACATTCCTTTTGATCGTCTGCTAGCCGCTCTGATCGCCGTGCTCCTGACAGCCGCCCTGAGCCTCTTTCTACAACGTACTCGCACGGGGAACGCTATTCTGGCCACCGGTATGGATCGCGACGCAGCACGCCTGATGGGCATCCGCATTGACCGCATCTACGCCCTCACCTTTGGCCTTGGGGCGGCTCTGGCCGGTGCGGCAGGGGCTATGCTGGTTGAGCTGTATCCCTTTGACCCGTCACAAGGGGGCGTTTTCACGCTGCGAGCCTTCGTCATTGTCGTGCTCGGGGGCTTGGGAACCCCCTGGGGCGCCCTCGCTGGTGGGCTGGTCTTTGGCCTGGCCGAAACGGTTGTTCCTTTGCTCCCAGGCATCGGCCCCGGCTATGATGACGCCATTGCCTTCGCCCTGATGGTCTTGGTGCTGATCATCCGTCCGCGCGGTATTCTGGGCAAGGCCTTCTACGCTTGAACGACGATGACGGTGAGCTAAAGGCAAGAAGGAGAGACACGATGTCTGGACCGAGGCGTAAGCCTTCAACGTCGCCCACTACTACTACCTCTGAGCCGACAGCAGAGCAGCAGCCAGCCCAGCCAAGGCCAGGCACTCGCTGGCTCTGGTCGCTGCTGACGGGCTTGATGATCCTGGCTCTGGCGGCCCTGATTCCGCTGAGCGGCGACGCCGCTACACTCCATACCTGGACCTTGATTTTGATGTTCGCCGCCCTTGCTCAAAGTTGGAATTTCCTGGGCGGCTTCACCGGCTATGCCTCTTTTGGGAACGTTTTCTTTTTCGGCGTCGGCGCCTATAGCACCGGCTTGCTGGTGCTGGCTGGTCAGCCATTCTGGCTCGGGCTAGTGGCCGGAGCCGTGATCGCCGGTTTGCTGGCCTTTCTGCTTGGTTTACCCGTTCTGCGCCTGCGGGGACACTATTTCGCTATCGCGACACTAGGGATCGCCGAAGCTACGCGCGAACTCGTCGCCATTCGCAACCTTGGTGGCAGCGGCGGCGAGGTTGAGCTGCCTCTGCCAGCCCTCTCCGATGCCGCTTTTTACTTCCTTTTTTGGTTGCTGGCTCTGGCATGTTTCCTGCTGACTGCCTATCTGGCGCGTAGCAAACCCGGCTATGCGCTGATCGCCATTCGCGAGAGCGAAGAGACCGCTGAGGCAATGGGAATTCCGACTTACTGGTATAAGATAGGGGCCTTTGTGCTCAGCGCTGTGCCCACAGCCCTCGCTGGCGGCCTCTACGCCTACTGGTCGACCGGCTTTGACCCGCCGACAGTCTTTGATGTCGGCATTTCGGTGGAGATGGTCCTCTTGACCGTGCTCGGTGGAGCAGGGACGCTGCTCGGTCCCCTCATCAGCGCCATTCTGTTCGAGCTACTCTCGTTCCAGTTTCAAATCAGTGGCTCGGCGTTCCACAACTCGCTGTTGGGCCTGACGATTGCGATTGTCACCATATTCATTCCCCAGGGCCTGGTGGGCCTCGTGCAGGAATTTTTCCGCCCGCTGGCCCCTGGGGTAAGCCGCCGGCAGTTGCTGGTAGAAGGAGTGCGACGTGTCCGACGTGTTATCGCCGCCAACGGTGTCTGAGCCAGCAGGCACAGGAAGACAGCAGGAGCCGCAGCCATTGCTAGAGCTGCGGGGCGTGAGCAAGTTCTTCGACGGACTCCCCGCCGTCAAGCAGCTCGACTTTGCCGTCCGGCGCGGCGAGATTGTAGGCATTATCGGCCCCAACGGCGCCGGCAAGACTACCATGATCGGCCTGATCAGCGGCTCACTGCCCTTGAGCAGCGGACAGATTCGTTACCGCAGCCAGGATATCAGTCGCCTGCCTCCTCACCGACGGGCCTCTTTAGGCATTGCCCGCACCTTTCAGGTAACTCAGCCGTTCAAGGGCCTGAGCGTACACGAAAACGTGATGATCGGCGCCCTCTTCGGACGACGTGGTCTCAAACAGATAGCAGCGCGCGAGGTTGCGGAGACGGTGCTGGAGCGCGTCGGCCTGGCGGCCAAGGCCCATTTCCGGGCGGATCAGCTCACGGTCGCCGATCGCAAGCGGTTGGAGCTGGCCCGCGCTCTGGCACTGGAGCCAGAGCTGCTGCTGCTCGACGAGGTGATGGCCGGCCTGACGCCTACCGAGGTGGAACAAGCGATCACGCTGATTCGAGCCATCCACGCTAGCGGGGTAACTGTGCTGGTCATTGAGCATGTGATGCAGGCAATCATGGGGCTGTCGCAGCGCATCATGGTCTTGCATCAGGGCAGCAAGATCGCTGAGGGCCCCCCAGAACAGGTCTTGACAGATCAGCGCGTCATCGAAGCCTACCTGGGTGAGCGCTACGCGCGCACGCAGCAGGCTCGTCTGGGTACAGCACGCCCGGTCCCCCAAAGGGATGAGAAGGAGGAGTAGGGATGCAGCTACCGGAGCCACGTTCAGGATCGGGCGCTTCGAGCGCCCACATGGAACCCACTTCCCGACAGGGCGCAGCGGCTCCCCATTTAGACCCGGAGCTCCGTCAGGCACTGCTGGAAGTAGAGCACCTGGAGAGCGGTTACGATGAAACGCGCGTGTTGTGGGATGTTTCACTGGAAGTGCACCGCGGCGAACTGGTGGCCCTGGTCGGCGCCAATGGCGCAGGAAAGTCGACCTTGCTGGCCACCCTCTCGGGCCTCTTACCAGCCTGGGCAGGCCACATTCGCTTCGCCGGATATGATGTTACCCACCGACGAGCCGAGGAGATCGTCCGGCTGGGCCTGAGCCACGTCCCCCAGGGCCGGCGCCTCTTCAGTGCACTGACCGTGGAGGAAAACCTCTTGCTCGGGGCCTATACCAGGCGCGCTGGCTCACAGCAGGCCATCAAACAGGAGCTGGAGGAAGTCTATACGCTTCTGCCAAAGCTCCGCGAGCGCCGCCGCCAGTTGGCTGGCTCGCTCTCGGGCGGCGAGCAACAGATGTGCGCTATTGGCCGCGGCTTAATGAGCCACCCTGAGCTGTTGCTGATCGATGAGCTTTCACTGGGCCTGGCTCCCCAGGTTGTGGATGATCTGCTCAGCGCGCTCGATGCCATCCATCGCGAGAAGGGACTGAGCCTTCTGTTGGTCGAACAGGACGTGCAGATTGCTCTGGAGCGAGCTGACCGCGCTTATGTCCTTGAAAACGGCCATATTGTCCTTGAAGGAACAGGCAGCGAGCTGCTGCAAAACGAGCGCGTGCGCACCGCCTACCTGGGAGCCTGAGCGCCAGACGAGCTCGCTTCTGTCGCTCCCTCAGCGCGCCCACCTTCGGGCAGTGACGCCGGCGTAGCCTTGCCCTCTTGACATGAAAGCGGTTTCATATTATGCTTACGTAGAAAGCGATGAAACCGCTTTCATCCTGAAGGCCATGAGAGGGGGGCAATGGAAGGTGTTGAAGAGAGAGAAGAGGATAAACCTGGGAATGCAGCAGGGAGGGAGCAGGCAGTATGAAGCCAAAGGTGACGATTGAGGATATTGCTCGGCTGGCAGGTGTATCGAAGGCCACAGTTTCGCGGGTGCTCAACGAGCGCAGCAATGTGAAGGCAGAGACACGCGAGCGAGTGCTGCGTGTCATGCACGAACAAGGTTTCGTACCCAGCCTGGCAGCTGCGGGGCTGGCCGGAGGAAGGAGCCGACTGGTAGGAGTGTTGGCTCCGCCTTTGACACAGCCGACCGTTCCTGAGATCCTGCGCGGCGTGGCCGAAGCGATCGAGCACACCGACTATGAGATTGTCCTCTACAGTACGAATGCTGGCCAGAGTCCAACGACGATTGTCAACCGCATTTTGGCGCTGGGGCTGACCTCCTGCCTGCTAGTCATTCAACCAGGACCGCTGACCCCGCGCCTGCTGCAGCTCGCCTCTCAGGGCTTGCCGGTGGTTGTGATCGACGACCAGGGACCTTCGCCGGAGCTACCGTCGGTCGGCATTGACAACTGCGTCAGTGCCTATCAGGCCACTCTGCACCTGATCCGCCTCGGCTACCGGCGCATCGCTCACCTGCAAGGTCCCACCGAATTTCGCTGCGCGCAGGAGCGCTACCAGGGCTATCGCCAGGCCCTCGATGACGCCGGTCTTCCTTTTGATCCGGCCCTGGTCTTCAACGGCACCTTCGAGACGAGCAGTGGACGAACCTGCGCTGCAGCTCTGGCTGCGCTACCACCTGCGGAGCGTCCCGAGGCTCTCTTCATCGCCAATGATCAGATGGCCTTCGGTTTCTTGAGTGCCGCTGAGGCCCTGGGCCTGCGCATTCCCCAGGATCTTGCTGTCGTTGGCTTCGACGATATTCCCCTCTCGGCGCATGTGAGGCCAACATTGACGACCATCAAGCAGCCATTCTATGAGATGGGGCGTAACGCTGTCGAGCTGCTGCTCTCGCTGCTGCATGGGCAGTCATGGCAGCCCACCACTGGCACGGAGGGTGGATATCAGCCTCCCATCCGCATCCAGCTTCCCACTCGCCTGGTGATTCGCGAGTCGTGCGGAGCATTGACTTTGCATCGTCGACAGGAACAAGAACATTCTTTGAGCGATGAATGAGCGAGTGCGCGAGTGCAGTCCGAGCGACAGCCAGGCCAGGTTTCTACAGGGATATGACCGGTATTACCTGCCATCCTGGTGAGACTGATCCTGTTGTCCTTCTCAAACGATGAGAGGTTGATGATACCTCTCAGAGAGAGAGGAGTACCACCGCAGTGAGGCGTTAGCGCTGTTCCAGCTGGCCATAAGCAAGCAGACATTCCTGAGCACGTGAGAGAGCGAGTGAGCGAGCAAGCGACGAGAAGGCAATGATGGCTCTCCGGTGCTTCTCTCTCTCACCTGCTTATTACCCCTTCAGCTTAGTAGGGATGCTTCTTCTCGCCTGGAAAGCAGACATGGACGTGAGTTTGACAGGCAGGGATGCCGCAGGGGTAATCGCCATCACTCACCGATGGGGCGACTGCACTTGCGGTCGCCCCATCTTTATTCAAACTTTGTCTGCTTACCTTGCGTCGCCGGAGCCAGGGGGAAGTATCAGCTAGCCTCGCTCAGCCTGGGCCTGTGCACGGGCGAGCCGAGTTTTCAGGCAATATACTCTGATAGAGAATTGAACGATCTCTATCTGTTCGACATTCTATCAGCAGCATCGGGGGAGACAGAGACAACACCTATGGCAGCCACAGCGATACAGCCGGTCGCAGCCCGGCCCGAACTATACTATTCCGGCAAGCGGCTCCTCGCCGCTCCATCTGAACAAGGAGGATTAATGGGTCAACCAGCGCGTACAGCTCCTGCTATCCAGCACCATCCAGAGGCTCTGGAGGTCAGCGCCAGTTTTCCGCCCGATTTCTTATGGGGAGTGGCCACGTCAGCTTATCAGATTGAGGGTGCGGCCTATGAGGATGGACGCGGTCCTTCTATCTGGGACGCTTTCTCAGGGACCCCTGGCAAGACCTACCAGGGCGACACCGGTGATATCGCCGCCGACCATTATCACCGTATGGAGGAGGATGTCGCTCTGATGGCCCGTCTGGGCATCGGGGCCTACCGCTTCTCGATCTCCTGGCCGCGGGTGCTCCCCCAGGGCAAAGGTTCAGTCAACAGCCGTGGTCTTGATTTCTATGAGCGCCTTGTTGATTGCTTGCTCGCTCACGAGATCACGCCGCTGATTACACTGTTCCACTGGGACCTGCCCCTGGCGCTCCAGGGAGATGGTGGCTGGCTTAACCGCGAGACGGCTCTGGCCTTTGCCGACTATGCAGAGATTGTGGCCCGTCGCCTGGGCGACCGCGTACGCTGGTGGGCAACGCTCAATGAACCCTGGTGCAGCGCCTATCTTGGTCATGGTTCTGGCGAGCACGCCCCGGGCCTGCGCGACCTCCAGGCTGCTATTATCGCCGGTCACCATCTGCTGCTGGCCCATGCTCTGGCCTTGCCACGTCTGCGCACCCATACTCGCAGCGACGCACAACTGGGCATTGTTTTGAACTTCACCCCCGTCTATCCAGCCGATGAGCGGCCCGAGACCCAGGAAAGTGCGCAGCAGGCCGATGTCTTCCATAACCGCTGGTTCATCGAGCCTCTCTACTGCGCCCGCTATCCTGAAGCGCTCTTCTCGGCTTTGCAGGTCCAACCTCCAAGAATGGAGCCAACTGATCTGGAGCTGATTGCCGCGCCCACGGATTTCCTGGGAGTCAATTACTACACCCGCCTGCTGGTACGCGCTAACGCTCCGGCTAACGGCGAGCCGATCTCTGCTCGTCTGGCCCATGAAGCGCTGGCCTCAGTCCCCGGTTCCTGCTATACGGAAATGGGCTGGGAGGTCTATCCTTCCGGTCTAAAGGATCTGCTGCTGCGTCTTCAACGGGATTATCAACCAAAGGCAATGGTGGTAACCGAGAATGGGGCTGCTTTTCACGATGAATGGGATGGCAACGAGCATATCCACGATGGTTGTCGGGTTGCCTACCTGAGCCAACATATCCAGGCCCTGGGCGAAGCCCTGGCCACAGGGGCCGCTGTCCGCGGCTACTTTGTCTGGTCGCTGTTGGATAACTTTGAGTGGGCTTTCGGCTACAGCAAGCGCTTCGGCATCGTCTATGTGGACTACCCCACTCAGCGGCGCATTGTCAAGGATAGCGGCTACTGGTACGCTTCCTTCATCGCCGCTCGCCGCTCGCACTCCTGAATAAAAGGGCAAGGCATACGCTGAGCTGAGCCAGAGCAGGCGGAGAAAGAGTCGGTCGCTTCGCTCTGGCTCACCACAAGACCTGATCTGCCCTCTGGCCAGCCCCCACTCCTTCACCATCTCGCAGTGCAGCGTATGGCCCCCCCGCTGATCTAGCACAGACGCGCACCAGGCTCAGAGAGCCGTAAGTATACAACCAGGCCGAACGGTTTTAAGAGACAACATGAGGAGAGAGCAACCTTTTGTTCTCGCTTGCCATTGCCTTTTCTCCACGGTCAGATTAGAATGAAAAAGTAGCTCTCCCAGGCAGAAAAGCGGATATACCAACCACAGGGATCTGCCGTCCGCCCTGGCCAGTTGGGAAGCGAGAAAGTCCGAGGCTGACCGACAGGAAGCACTTGTGAGGCCAGGCGCTCTGTCGAGGGAGGGCCTATCTCACTTGCTTTTACCAATCTGCACCGGCCCCTGGGGGCTGCCACGAAAGAGAGGGAGGAAGACCAACAGGGTCCCTGGCTGCGGCGCGCGTTGAGCCAGACAAGAGAGACATGGTGCTCGCGCTCCGGTCTGGTAGCGCCACGACAGCTGATGCTAGTGCCTGCAGGGGGTCAGGCTAGGTGGCGCGTTGGTTTCTCGTGTTTGAAATTTGGGGAGGGCGCGGCCTTCATCTCTGCCGCGTAAAAAGTGCGATGAAAAGATGCTGTCCCAGCTGTGGTCGTGAGAATGATACGGCAAGTAGTTTCTGCGCCTTTTGCGGCAGTACCCTGGCAGAGGCGTACACCGATCTGACTGAGCTGCTGCCACGAGAAGAGCAGGCAGGCTATGTGAATGCCCGGCTTCCACTCGCCTCGGATCTGCCCAATCCCTTGGACGAGCGGCAGTACAGGTCTTTGACACCCCTGCTTGCTTCACCAGAGATTGCAGTCCCCTCCTATTCATTGGAAGGGGCGGCCTTTGATCCTTATGCACAGGGAGCGAGAGCACAGAAGCCAGGACCGTATCCTCTCTCCGGGGCCCTGTCTGTCTCTCTCTCACCAGAGCAGCAGCAACGGCGCCGGGGCTGGGGGGAGAGTGTGATCAGCACCTTGCTCTACCTGTGGGGAGCCTTTTTCGCTTTTTTCGGCGTGGGCGGCCTCTCCTTATCGATGCCCTCGATAGTGATGGGCAGCCTCATACTGGGAGTCGGCGCCTGTGAGCTGGTGGTTCTCCCCCTCGTATTGCTCCTTCATCGCTATCCCCATCTGCGTCTGGGTAAACGTCTGTTGGCCGAGGGCCTGACCCTGCTCATCGGCATCCCGCTTGTGCTCCTGGCTGCAGTCTTGAATGGCATTGCTGAATCCCTGGCTTACTATGCTCTGGGCATGGTTTGTCTCCTCTACGGGGTGGTGACAATGGTGCTGGCCTTCTGGTGAGAAAAGCCCTTGCGACCTGGCCGGTGGACAGGTACCAGGCTCGGGCCACGCTGGCGATCGACCGCTCAACGGCACGGCTCCACTGGCCCACCCAACTGCTGCCCACCCTTGCCAGGCGGTCCCTTGCCATGCCTTGCCTACATGCTGAAGATGTGATATAGATTTCCTGCATTAGAAATTTCAGAATCGGGATATGAGCGCATGGATGAACCGATACAGGCACTGGCCCCGCGCGTCAGCGATTGCTTGAAGGTCATCTACACTATGCAGGAGCGCGGCCAAAAAGTCTCAACCTCGGCGGTGAGCGAGCGTCTGGGGGTCAGCGACGCTACCGTGACCTTGCTCTTTAAAGAGTTTGCCAAGGCCGGCTGGGTCCAGCATACTCCTTACCGCGGCGTTTGCCTGACCCCGCTGGGAGAGCGCAAGGCGAAGGAGGTCATTCGCCATCACCGGCTGCTGGAACTGTATCTGGCACGCGAACTGGGCTATAGCTGGGACAAAGTGCATGAGGAGGCCGATCGCTTGGAGCACGTGATCTCGGAAGAGTTTGAGGAGCGGCTCGACGCCCTCCTCGGCTACCCGACCGTTGATCCCCACGGGGACCCCATTCCCAGTAAGGAAGGGGTCATTGCTCAACGCCCAGGCCAGCCCTTATTGCAGGTGCCTGAAGGGCAAACAGCCCGTATTCTGCGCGTCAATGATCAAGACGCAGCCAAGCTGCGCTATCTGGGACAGATGGGCCTGTATCCAGAAGTGCAAGTGCGCGTGATTGAACGGGTCCCCTTCGGTGGGCCGCTGCGCATCCTCGTCGGCGAGGAGAGCCAGGCCGTTGAGCACCTGCTGAGCGCCGAACTGGCGGAACAGATCACGGTGAGCCTTCAGGAAGACGAGGACGATTCAACAGACTGCCTCCAGCCCAGCCTCTCATCTTGAATAAGGTAGCAGCCAGGCCGGGGCGCTGGCTAGCCGTCAGCCATGACGTTGCCGTCACAGGCTTGTGGCGCGCACCAGCAGCAGCGGTACGCTCACGCGCCCTACTAGGCGTGGGGCTACACTGCCACTCAGCAGCGCATCTAGCCCAGCCCGAGCGTGGCTGGCCAGAACAACCAGATCTATCTCCTGGCGCTCAAGCAGCTTGACAACCTCCAGCACGGTCTCGCCTCGCAAGACTTCCCCTTGAGCCTTGACTCCCTGCTTCTGACACTCCTCGACAACCTGCTGTAAATAGGAGCGTGCCCCCTGTTCAGCCAGGTCAAGGACGGCGTGCATAGTGGCAGGCAACATGGTACCTGAGACCGCCGCCTCTCCCACTAAGGTTGTGAGCGTCGGGATCACAAAGACCAGGCATAGCCCGGCTTCAAAAGCGCGCGCCAGAGCAGTGGCCGCCGGCAACGCCGGCTCGTGTTCCGGGGTCCCATCGAGAGGCACTAGAATGCGTCTTAGCTTGAAGGACGGCGCGCTCCCATCTTTGCGCGGCTGGACTAGCCAGATAGGGCAAGAACCTCGCTGCAGCACCTGCTGGGCAATGCTGCCGAAGAGAAGATCACGTACACCTCCATTGCCATGTGTACACATGACCACGAGGTCGCTCTCTAACTCCTCCACATGCTCCACAATGCCCCGCGCAACGCTCTGTTCCCGATTCTCGTGAACATGCACAGCAACCGCCAGATCTTCCAAGCGCAGACGCGCAGCTACCTCTTCAAGGTAGATCTCAGCCTCAGCACGGTCGCGTAGATGTCGTTCACCATGTACCTGAGACGGCGGATGTTGCTCCAGAATATGCAGGAGCACGATCTCACCTTGATAGCGCTGGGCCAGGGCCGCTGCACTCGGAAGCACAGCCTCGGCCAGGCGCGAGCCATCTAAGGGAACGAGGAGTCTTAGCCTGCCACTCTTCCCCGCAAAGACTTTCTCACACTCGCTCCCCAGGTCAGGCCCAGACTCTCGCGCAACACGCTCCCCAGCTCCTCGCTTGATAGCCTGCTGCTGACCGCGATCGCTTTCTCCTTGCTCACAAGCAGGCAACATTTTACCAGCCTCCTGTAAAGACCTGATACAAGAGAAAGACATTGAGAGCTATAATCAGACCGGCAACCAACCAGGCCAGAATGGTCGTCAGTCGGCTGTTGACTAATATCCCCATGATATCATGGCGCTGCGTAAAGAGGATCAGAGGCACGAGAGCAAAAGGGATGCCAAAGCTGAGCACCACTTGGCTGATGACCAGGGTTCTCGTCGGTTCCAGGCCAAGCATGATCACGAGCAGAGATGGCAGCATGGTCACGAGACGCCGCAACCAGACGGGGATCTGGCGATGGAGAAAGCCTTGCATAATGACCTGGCCCGACATCGTGCCTACGGTCGAGGATGAGAGCCCCGAAATGAGGAGGGAAATAGCAAAAACCCAACTGGCGGCACTCCCGAGCAGAGGCTGCAGGGTACGATAAGCCTCTTCAAGAGTGCCAACCTGGCGCAGTCCAGCCTGAAAAAAGGTGCCAGCAGCCATAATGAGCATGGCCGCATTGACAAAACCAGCAATGCCCATCGCGATCAGAACATCGAGTAGCTCATAGCGGAAGAGGCGCTTGAGACGCACAGGGTCACGGACAACGATCCGCCCCTGGGTGAGGGCCGAATGCAGATAGATGACATGGGGCATGACGGTAGCCCCCAGGATGCCCGAGGCCAGAAGAATGCTCTCGGGACCGGCAAATTGCGGCACAAGGGCATGATAGGCAATGGTCCCCCAGGCAGGCCGCACCAGGATGGTCTCGATGACGTAACAAAGCGCAATGATGCCCACTAGCGCACTAATGACCGCCTCCAAGGGGCGAAATCCGTAGCGTTCTAGTCCTAAGATCAGGAAGGTGACGATGGCTGTCAGAAGGCCGCCGAGTAAAAGGGGGATGTGAAAGAGGAGCTGAAAACCTACGGCGGCTCCGAGAAATTCAGCAAGATCGGTGGCCATCGCCACGATTTCAGCCAGGAGCCACATGGCCCATACAACAGGACGCGGGAAATAGGTGCGACACATCTCGGGCAGATTCAGCCCGGTGGCAATTCCTAGCTTGGCAGAGAGGGCCTGAATGAGCATGGCCATCAGGTTACTGGCCACGATCACCCACAGTAGCAGGTAGCCGAAGCTGGCCCCTCCCTGAATATTGGTCGAGAAGTTGCCTGGGTCAATATAGGCTACGCTGGCAATGAAGGCCGGCCCCAAAAAAGGAAGAACCCGACGCAGAAGACCACGCCTGGTGTGGCCACTCAGCACTTCGTTGGCCGCCCTCACTGTCCCCCGGCTCTCTTCCCCTCCGTTGACTGCGATTTTCGAGGACTCTGACCGCATAAACATCCGCTCCTATGACGTTCTCTTGATGGGAAGATGGCGTTGACTACCTCGCAGACATGACTGACTGACTGACTGACTGACTGACTGACTGACTGACTGACTGACTGACTGACTGACTGACTGACTGACTGACTGACTGACTGACTGACTGACTGACTGACTGACTGAC